>CAYSOD010000113.1:0-9512 GCA_964432385.1 uncultured Rubrivivax sp. | reverse complement strand
AGGGTGCTGGCGTCGGCGGATGCTGCTGCGGTCGGCGTCACGCCCGATCGCGCATCGCCCTGCGCAGCGGAAGGCGCTTGAGCCTGGGCGGGCGAACCGGTCTGGGCTTGGAGCGCTCCGGGCGGCGCGGCGCTGGTGGCCGTCGCGTTACCGGTCTTCGGCGCGGTGGCAGGTTGCGCGGCGAGTAGGGGGGCGTACAGGCTGGCCGCCAGGGTCGTGGCCAGCGCGGTCGCGAGCGTGGCGGCATGGCGGGCGCGGTTGGGGGTGCACGCGGCCGGGTCAGTCTTCGTCGTCGTCATCGGTGGTTCTCCGGGAGGTGGGGGTGCGGCGCGCGAGGTGTGGGAAGGCGTCGCGGTCGGGGTCGGTGTTCGCGCTGGCGTTGCCGCCATCGGGGCGCGTGCCGTCCAGCGACTGCCCGAGCGCGATGCCCTGGGTGAGCACCACGTCCACGGTTCGGCCGGCATCGACCTCGATCACCGGGAAGACCTTCTCGGCCAACGTGATGTAGTACTGGGCGAGCCGGTCGAGCGCGCGGCCCACCCCGGTCCCCAGACCCGCCTGCAACTGCTTGCCCGGGTCCACCGTGCCGGTGGTTCCCAGCGGCGAGACGGAGACCGTGGTGGCGCTCTGCTGGAACGCGGTGCCGATGCCGCTGGCCACGCCGGCCAGCAGGGCGTTGGCGAGGATCTGGCCCTGCTTGGAGACCAGACGCCCGCGCATGCCGGCCTTGCCGTCCTCACCGGCTACGTAGCCGCGGATCGGCACGTCGATCGCGGTGCCGTCGCGGGTGACGCAGGACAGCGACTCGGTGCGGATGTACGCGCGCTCGGCGCTCACGTCGCCGTAGCCGGCGCCGACCACGAAGCATTCCTTGATGCGCCCGCGGAACTGGTTGGGCAGGACCGCGTGATCGAGCAGGCGCAGCAGCACCGGCTGCGGGTTGCGCTGGGCCTGGCCGCCCGTGGGCGCGTCGAGCCCGCCAAGCAGCAGGGCGCGTGTGAAGCTGCCGCTGGGCAGGTACCGGCGGGTATCGCGCGAGAGTGCGGCGGGCTTGCCGTTGGCGTCAGTTGATCCTGATGCACCGGACGCAGCGCCGGTGCGCCCGGCCGGCGGATCGGCCAGCGTGATGCTGACGATGCCGCCGGCGCCCAGGCCAGACGGCGCGGCGCCGGGGCTACCGGGCAGACCGGTACGCGGGGCCGCAGGAGCTGGCAGGGTGGCGGGCGCCGGCGGAGGCGGAAGCCTCTGCGCCGGGTTGGCCGCAGGCGGTGTCGCCACTGGATCCGGGCCGAAGTTTGGTCGAGCGGCGGGCGCCGGCAGGGGCGGCGGAGGCAGTGGTGTGAGGCCGTTGGTGTCGGCGCGGCCTGCCGGGGTGCCCGCGCTGCCCGCTTCCAGCCGCTTGAGCCGCTCCATCATGTCACGGCTCTGGCCTTCGAGCTCGCTGCCGCGCTGCGTGAGTTCGCGCGAGCGCTGCTCGATGGAGCGCAGTTGCGCGTCGGCCTGGCCGCGCCAAGCGTCTCGCGGATCGACCTGGGCACCGGGCGAGAGGATGTTGGTGGACTTCGGACGAGGGGCGGGCTCGCTGCTGGTACCCGATCCGGTGAGTGACACCGACAGGACGGTGCCGGCGACGATTACCCCGGCAATGCCTGCCAGCAGCAGGTACTGGCGGCGCTTGATGCGCTCGGCGCTCGCGCCTGCGGGTGCATCGACATTGCCGGGTGGCAGGGGTTGCTCAGTCATCGCTGCGGCGCTCCCGGATTACAAAGACGGGCGTGGCCTCGCCCGGTTGCAGGCTTGCGCGCTCCACGCTCACGGCCATCACGCCGCGCTTGTGCAGGTCGGGCTCATGCAGCGTCAGCGCGGCGGCGCCGGTGTTGGCCAGGCGGTACTTCTCGGCCACCACGTGGGCGCCCAGCAGCACGCGCTCCAGCGTGAGCCGGGTGCCCGACCAGAGCGCGATGTCGCGCCCGGGCTCGCGCACCTCCATGTCCTCCGGGAGGCTGTCGTCAGCGAGCGCCACCAGCAGGTTCTTCAGCGAGCGCACGTGACGGCTGCTCGCTTCCAGGCGCGGGGGCGCATCGCCCGGGGCGCGCGGCTCGCGGATCACGATCGAGTCGCCGGGCACGTCCACCGGTTGCAGCAGCAGCGACACCGTGCCCCGGTCGCTGCTCACGAAGAGGTTGATCGGCTTGGTGGACTGCGGATCGGCAGGCCGGATGAAGACCTGGCCGCGCTCGTCGTCCTTCTCCAGCACGAACTCGTTTGCGTTGCCGGTGACCCGGCGCACCCGCGAGCGCTCGAAGGCGATGCGGGTGACTTCCTGACGCGAGACCCGGGCCAGCACGGTGGCGCCGTCGCGAGCCTCCACCACCTGCTGCGCGAGGGCGGGCTCAGCGAGCAGGGGCGCCAGCAGGCACAGCAGGTGCAGCGGAAGGCGTGGGCGCATCGGACGCCGGTGCTGTGGGTGCAGCGGGTGCCGCGCCGGATCGGGTCTGTAGCTCGAGGGGGTCATTGGGGGTGGTCTCGCGGAAGGTCTTCAGGAAGATCCGGCCGCCCGCGTACTGAAGCTCGATGGCATAGCCTTTCGAGACCTCGGACACGCGCCGGTCGCTGATGAAGGTGGTGAGCAGGCCGCGCAGGCCCACGCGTTGGGTGCGCTCGTCGACCTGCAGGTCCTGCGGGCTGAAGACGGTGGAGGCGCCGTCGCGCTTGATGCGCTCGGCGTTGGCCGCCATCGCCGTGCGCAGATCGCCCCAGGAGGCCGGTGCGGCGTACTGCAGCAGCAGGCGCGACTGGTGCTCGACGCTCTGCGGGGTGACGTTGAGCGTGAGCTGGGCGAGGAAGTAGCCCATCTGCTCGAGGTACTCGGGGCTTGCCCGCTCGGCCTCGACCCAGAAGGTCTTGTGGATGGCAGGCGGCACCACCACCACCCGCTCGCGCCCGGCCTGGCGCACGGTGTGCGCGGCCAGCAGCAGCGTGGCCAGCATCGAGACCGCGAGCAGGATCGCCAGCAGCGCGGTGGCGCGGCGGGCGCTGGCCTGGTCGGCGCGCAGCCAGTCGAGTCTCATCCGACCAGCTCACGCAGGTGGGAGGGCGGGGTGCGCTTCAGGCCCGAGACCGCCGCTGGCAGGTGCCAGTACAGCAGGTGCAGCGCGAAGGCGGGGTGCTCGCCCGACTTGGCCTTGCCGTAGGCCCAGGCGAGCAGCACCCCGGCGGCGCAGCCGGTGACGAAGAAGCCCGCGATCATGCCGGCCAGCACCGCTGCAAGGAACAGCAGCGATACATCGATCTCCCACCAGAACATGCGTGGGGGATCGTTCAGCCGGCGCGGGATTTCCAGCGCGACGTCGCTCACGACGACCAGACCGTCAGATCGTGGCGGTCATGATCGAGTCGATGATGGTCGGCACGTAGACCATGAAGAGCGCGAAGACCACGCCCGCGAGCGCC
Source organism: uncultured Rubrivivax sp. (assembly GCA_964432385.1). Taxonomy (GTDB): domain Bacteria; phylum Pseudomonadota; class Gammaproteobacteria; order Burkholderiales; family Burkholderiaceae_C; genus Rubrivivax. The sequence continues at coordinate 6,059 of CAYSOD010000113.1, read as the reverse complement.
GGAATCGGCGAGGAGCGCGCCACGCCGATGCCGGCGCCCAGGATGAAGGCGGCCACGGCAATGGCCTTGCCGAGGTAGCCGGTGGCCCAGTTCAGCATGGTCGTGTACATGGTCTGGAACTCGGTGCCGGTGGTGCCGGCAAAGGCCGAGGTGGCGCCGAGTGCCAGCAGCAGGGCCACCGGGGCGACGGTGGCGAGGCGGACGGGCGCGCGAGAGGTCAGGCGAAGGGAACGGTTCAAGGGTGTCTCCAGGGCAGTGAGGTTGGCGGGTGGGGTGGAGGGCTCGCGCGCCCTCACTGCGCGTGGAGACCCCGCGCCTGCCCGGGAGGGGTGGCAGACGCGAGGCGTTCGGGGGAATCGTTCGATGCAGCATGGCGGGCACTGCTGGCGGCGGTCGCCATCAGCTCGCGGTGTACCTTGTGGGCGTAGGCCCGGCGCAGCGGTGCGCTGCGCGCGTTGTAGGCGCCGACGGCCTCCCACGTGTAGCCCAGGCGGGAGACGTTGCCGGCGAGGATCCAGGCGCCCACGTGGATGCTCGTGCAGGCATCGAACAGGTGGTGCTCGGCGATCCCGTGGCCGGCCAGCGTTGGCAGCCACGAGGAGTTGATCTGCATGAGCCCGATATCGCGCGAGCCATCGCGGTTGCGGCCGACGGCCGCGGGGTTCAGACCCGATTCGGTGCGCGCGATCGCGTAGAGCAGGTGGCTGCTGAGCCCGTAGCGGGCAGCCGCCTCATCCCAGCAGGCCCAGGACGGCGCTGCGACGAGCAGCCCGGCCAGTGCAGACAGCGCCATCGCGCTGCGCCGGGCCGGAATGCTCGTTGTCGAGAGCGCGCTGCGTGCGATAGGGCCTCCTGTGCATCGGTGGGTCCGCGACGCGGGGGTGCGTCAGCGGTGGAGGCATCGTAGGAAGCGCAGGCGGCGGCGTCAGGGGGAATCGGGGCTTGGGGGAGGGACTGAATCGGGCGCGAGTGTGAGCTACACGGGGTCTTTCGGATTGGCAGATGCCACCTGTAGTGACCCGCCTCCGACATCCCCCACCGTTTTCGCTGCTGCGCACCGACAGAGGTGCTGTACCATACCTGCAAGGCGTCTGAGCCGAACCTGTTCCCGGGTTAAAGCAGACACATCACTTGGCGCCACCGAACGGACTTCAATCCGGGTCGATGCGTAATCGGGAAACTTCGACCACGCAGATTGGAGTGCCGTATGGCCGCTACACCCCTGTGCGAGGCACCGCTCGCCGCCCTCAAGAAGTCGCTCCGCGACGATTTTCCCCATGTCAAGTCTTCGCACCTGAGCGAAGCGCTGGCCCACAGCCTGGGCTTCCGGACTTACGCGGCTATGCAGGCAGCGATGGTCGGGCCTGAGCAAGACCGTCCCTTCGCCCTGCTGCAGACGCAGCGCTTCGTCGAGCGCCTGAAGCAGCTCGGCTACGAAGACGACCCGGAGTTCGACTTCGAGATGACCATCCTCACGCCCGTTCCGGGTGTCGTCTCGACCGTCCCCGACTCTGCCTACGACATTGAATACACGACGACCCGTCAGAAGGCCTGGCGCAACCTGATGGTCTGCGCCGTGAACGCCGCCCTGACGCAGAAGCTGTTCACCCTCCGGCCAGGCGATAACCGCTTCCCAGACAACATGCGCCGCGGCGAGGTCTTCGACTTCGTACTGCCCAACGGTCTGCCGGCCCGTGGGTCGGTCTCAGATGCCGGCTTCAACGAGCTGTCTGTGCACGCCGCGGTGAATCCCAGGGGCGACATGGTCCGCGCCTTCAACGGCGGCTTCGACGCCGGCGACGCCTTCGGCACTACCTGGGTAGAGCGTGAGCGCGGCGCGTGGATGCAGTCCTCAGACAGCTCGTTCAACTGCCGGAAGGGCCTGCTGGACCATCTTGCCGCGCTACAAGTCGAGCCGATGGGCTACGGCGATCGCGGGCGGGTCATCATGTGAGACGCAGCGGGCCCGTCTCCACGTCGCGACGGGCCCGCGCCTCAGGGCACATTTAGCTCTAACTGTTAAAACAACTTCAGTAGGCCTGCTTGCACGCGATTCCCTTCGAAATCCCGCCGCCCAAAAACGAGGCAGACTTCGAACGCATGTGCGCGCACGTCTACGGCGTCGTCTTCGATGACCGAATGCCCAAGATGAACGGCCGTCGTGGCCAGGTTCAAGGAGGTGTTGACGTCTTCGTGAAGGAGGTTGGCGTCGGGCGGGTCGGTATCCAGTGCAAGAAGTACACGATGAAGCCCGTCAAGTGGGACGACGTCGTGGATGAAGTCGGAAAGGCCGACAAGCACGGAACGCCCATCAAGAAACTCATCCTCGCTACCACCGCGCCAAACGATTCGACCTTGCTGAAGAAGGTTCAGGAGCTCTCCGACGCTCGCGAAGCCAAGGGGCTGTTCCCTGTTGAGGTGGAGTTTTGGGACGACATCTGCAACCACATTGACCGGTTTCCGGTCCTACAAAACAGCTACGCACCGAACAGTCCTGGAGCGGCCTACCACCGCCACGACACGGCGTTGAGCAACTTGCAGGCCCTCGTCCTTGAGCAGCGGGACACGCTGCTCGGTATGTCTGCGCTGCCGACTGCCCGGCTCGAATCCGTCAACCGGCTCATCTCAGACCAGCTAGACCGAACCAACGAACTCCTGAAGGCGGGCCGATATCGCGACGCGCTCGACCACCTGGCTGTCGTCGGCAAGGACCTCGGGCCCTTCGACACCCACCAGAAGGCCCGCTGGTGTTTGCAGAAGGGGCTCAGCCTCTGGTTCATGCGCGAGGACGACGGTGGGGCGGCCCATCTGTTCCTGAAGGCGTTCGAGCTCTACCCGGACGACGACCGTATGGCTGCGGGGCAGGTCCGAGGGCTCATGCTCGAGAAGAAACTGCCCGATGCCCGTTCTGCCGGTGAGGCGGCGCTCGAGCGGTTCCCCGATTCCCAGCAAGTCTGGTTCGCGCTGGCCAACGTCCGGCTCGTGCAGGGCGAGCATGTGCAGATGTCCGACGTGCCGGAGGCTTTGAAGCAAGAGCCCGACACGCTGCAGTTCCTTGCGCAAGCGGAGCTCAAGGCTGGAAACCTCGACGAAGCCATCACGTTCAGCCATGAAGCGGCTAACCACCCTGCAGCTGGATTCTTCATCCGGGCAAACGCGCTTCGCATCGCCGCGGAGTGCGGTTCAAGGTTCCCCGTAGGCGCTATGTCGGGCGCGCTGCCGGTACGTGAGACCAAGGCGCTCGAGTTCGCGGTTGCGCAGTTCAACCCTTGGCACGAGCGCCTTTGGCAGGTTCAGTCGGAGTCAGTGACGGAGACCGTCGCCCACCTCGGCTACGCGTTCTTGATGCTGCATCGTTTTGCTGACGCGCTGGCTCTTGCCAAGGACGCTGAGGCCCACGGGCATCGCTCCGCCGAGATTCTCCGTACCCAGGTGACCGCTCTCTTCGAGCTGGACCGTGACGCAGAGGTCCTGGCGCTCGCGACGGAGCGCTTGGCCGAGATGAACGACGCCAGCTTGACCGTCGTGGGTCAAATTGCGGCCAAGAACGGAAACTTGGCGCAGCTCAAGCAGACGCTGGACGCAGCGCTGGCGCGAGACCCGGTCGACGGCGAGACGGCTGAGCTGCTTGCTGCCCTCCGCTGGGACGCCTTGACACGAGCCGACCAGCAGGATGCGGCGGTCAGCGAGGTGATTGCAGCCAAGGTCAATGAGACCGGCGGTCTCATCTCTGCCTGCGTCGCGGCGCGCGTGCTCAACCGTGCTGGCCGCGCGCTGGAAGCCGACGATATCGTTCAGCGTGCCAAGTCCTTGGTCACCGAGAAGAGCAACGACGGCCAACGACTGATGCTGGCGGAGTTGCTGTTCGCCGTCGGGCGGTTTTCCGAGGCCGGGGCCTTGTTTGAGCGCCTGGTGACGCCCGGTCTCCTTTCGGACCTGCACAACAGGCTGCTCGCGTGCTACGTGCGGTCTCACAACCGGCGCAAGGCCAAAGAGCTGCTGGCAGGGCTTCCCGCAGCTTGGATCGAAAACGACGAAACCCGCAACCTCGCCATCGAGCTAGGGCAGCAAGCTGCCGACTGGGCCTTCTTGCGCCCGTTGATGGACGCCCAGTTGAAAAAGCACCCGACCGCGGCTGGGAGCTGGGTCTTCAAGATGGGCTTGAGCCTGCACTCGTCGACGCCGCCTGAGTTTCAGAACGACCTTCGCAGTGTCCCGGAGCTGCTTGAGGGGCCAATTCGACCGATGGCGCAGCTGGCAACGCTGGAGCTCCGCTACGGAGAAGCTGAACGGGGCATGCGTCGGCTCTATCGAATGCTTCGCAGAAACCTGGATGAGCCGGAGGCGCTATCGGCGTACTTCATCTCGGTCGTAGCAGCACCGGGCACGTTGCCGTTCATGGATGAGAGCCTCCCGGCGGTTGTGCCTGGCAGCTGCGTCACTCTGGTTGATGAGTTCGGGCAGGCTACGCAGTTGGTGATCGACCCGTCGGGTGTTGGCGAGCTACCGAAGCGCGCTGGCTACGCTGACCAAGTCGAGCCGCAGGCGGCGGCGATGCTCGGTGCCGTAGTCGGGCAACAGGTAAGCCTTCCGGCCCTCGCGTTTGGTGACACGAAGGCGTACACGGTGACTGCCATCCAGTCGGCGTACCGATACCTGCTGCAGGTGGTGCAGGAGCGGGCCAGCGCACTGGGCGGGCTGCCGAACATGAAGATGGTCCCGGTCGGTACGACTGGCGACGGGAAGCGTGACCTCGCTCATATGAAGGCCGAGGTCATGCGCTCTTCGGCTATCGCTCGGCAGCTGTTCGATGTCTACACCACAGGGCACATGACGCTCGCCGGATTCGCCGAACGTCAGGGCCGCAGCACCGTTGAAGTCGTCTTGGGCTGGCCGTCTGAAGGACCGCCGCTCTTTGTCGGAACGGGCATTGAGGCAGAGCGTGTAGCCGCGCTTCAGCTGCTCGCGCGACCCGACGCGGTCTACGTCATCGACGCGATGACCATCGCCGAACTCGTCAATCTAGGTGTTCAAGAGGCGCTCGGTCACCTCCCAAAGGTGCTCGTGTCGGCAGTGACCAAGACGATGCTGGAAGGGTTCGTCCGCGAAGCCGAAGAAGACCGAAGTGTCGCGACCAGTACTGAGGTCGAAGGAGAGTTTGCCCTCATCAAGCACGACGCTCGGTACCACGCGCGTCGCATCGAGTTCTTCAAGGCGCTGCTTGCTGCCGTCGAGCAGTACTGCGAAGTGCAGCCGGCCTACGGCGAGCTTCCGAACGAAGGCCAAGTGCCGCGCCTGGCCGAAGTGCTCCAGGACGAAGAACTGGAAGTCCTACTGTTGGCCAAATCGGCGGAGGCTACTGTCTTGACGCTGGACGGTCGGTTCCGCTCTGTACTGGAAGTGGTAGCCAAGGTCCCAGGCGTCTGGCCCCAGGCCCTGTTGATGCACTGCGCAAGCAAAGAGTCGGTCGACCCGATGAAGCTGGCGGCAGCAACGATTCGCCAGTTCCTGACCAACCGGAGCTTTGTGTCGCTGGGCTCAGGAGACCTCACGTGGATGGTCTTGCAAGGCGGTGCGTACCTGCAGCAAGGCATGCGCCGCTTCAAGGGCTACCTCTCGTCGCCCGACACAGAATTCGCTTCGACGGTGAGCGTCGCGTTCGAGTTCTTGTCGCGAATCGCGACTCTGCACATTCATCTCGGCGCATTCGGGGAGATGTTCGAGCACGTCGTCGAGGCGGCCATGCGGCACAAGCAATGCCCCGCCGACTTCCACCTTGCCGTTTCGAACTTCGTCGAGGAGCTTACGGATTCGCTCAGTGGCGGGGAGCACCCGTACGGGGCCGTCAATGTCCAACGAAGCCAGCGGGTCTACCTGCAACGGCAGTTCTTGGCGCAGCGCTTTATTCGCGCCCGTGACCGCCTAAAGGAGCCACCGGACAATCGGCCAGTTGCTGTGCGCGCGGTCTTCTGCAGCCCCGTTCCTTGGCTGGTTGCCGACAAGTCGAGTACCGCCCCTGAGGCAGCAGCGGAGTTACAGCCTCCGCCCCAAGGCGCGGA
>CAYSOD010000112.1:0-9570 GCA_964432385.1 uncultured Rubrivivax sp. | reverse complement strand
CCCGTCATGACCCGCTCCAGCGGCCGGTGCAGGCCGCGTCGATGCACTGGGAGGTGGTGCCGAACCAGGCCTGCACCCCGAGGATGGCCGGCAGGTAGTGGGCCTGCTTGGCCGAGTCGAAGGCCGCGACGCGTGTGCCGGGTGGGACGGCCCGGCTCATCGCCGAGCAGCTGTCCGTGAGCAACTTGGCGCCGGCCGCCTCGATGATCTGTGTGTAGCCGTTGCGCGTGGCCACTTCCTTGATCGCGCGGGGCGTGAAGATCCACAGCGCGGAATCGGCGTGCACCTTGCGGCCTTCCAGCAGACAGGCCGCTTCCCAGATCTGCTCGATGGTGTAGTGCGGGCAGCCCAGCATGACGTAGTCGACCTTGCGGTCGATGCCGGTCATGTTGATGCGCGCCAGGGTCTCGGCCCGTTCCTTCGGGCCATAGGGCCGAACTTCGGTGGGCCGGTTGCCGCCGTAAGCCTGCTCCACCGTGCTGGCCTCCGGGGTGACGCCGACGAGATGGAACATCTCCACGCCGCCGGAGGACGAGGCGGCGGCGCCGAAGTGCTTGAGCCTGGGCAGGTTCGGCACCAGCCCCACGCCCTCGATCACGGGAACGCGGTCCTGGACCCACTCGCCCATCCAGTAGCCGAACAGGCCCCAATCCTCCACCGATTCCACGGGTATTTCCAGCCGCACCCCCAGCGCGCCACGGCGGAATTCGTCGCGGTGGAAGCCCCAGTCGGGGATGCGGCAGGTGACCATGGCGCTGCTGGCACTCTCGCGCCCCTCGGTGTTGGTGCGCGCGCCCAGCACCGAGTTGCAGTAGACGACGGCCGACGATTCCATCCAGGCACAGTGTTCGCCGCGCGTGGGCACATTGCCCACCTGGTAGGGCGTGCAGGTGTTGAGGATCTGCACGCCCATGCGCGCCGCGGCCGCCTCGCTGCGCTTGTAGAACTGGACGATCTCGTCGCTGACCCCCATCTCCACCGGGTGGTGCGGATCGAAGCCCAGTTGCAGGTGCGAGCTGAAGGCCTTCACACGTGGCGTGGGCACAACCTCGCTGCTGTCCAGGTTGAATTCGCTGAAGACGGCGTCGAGCCCGCCCTTCTCGTAGGCGAAGTCGCGCAGGAACGGCGTGGTGGCGGTGACGGTGCCGCAGACGTTGCGGGTCTCCACCAGGGCCTGTGCGCCCAGCGCTTCGCCGTAGCGGATCAACAGGTCCATGGCCTTGGCGACGGCAGGGCCGTCGCGGCCGTCGCGCATGGCCTTCTCCTCGTCGGTCAGGCGCATACGCGCTCCCCGGCCTTATCGCTGGCCATGGCCCCGGCTCGCGGGCGCAGGTAGACGCCCTGACCCAGTAACGCTTCCTGGAGACGGTCGATGTTCACGTGGCGCGGCTGAACACCGGCCGCCACCGCGAGCGCGGCTGCCACGCCGGCGGCCTGGCCGGTGATCCAGCACTGCGGTATCTCGCGCATGAAGCCGTGCGAGTTGCGATCGCAGGAAATGTGGCGGCCGCAGGCCAACAGCCCATCGAGCTGCTCCGGCACCAGCGAACCATACGGGATGGAGATGTTGGGGAACTTGGGCGACACCGCAGGGGTGACGCCCACTTCGTCGGGCAGGGCCGTGCCTTCGCTCCAGCGGCTGCGCAGGACTGCGTCCACGCCCTTGAGACGCCGTGCGTGCCGCACGCCGATCTGCGGCGCCGACATCACCATGTAGGCGTTCTCGAAGCCGGGCGCGTGCTGGCGGTAGTACTCCAGGTGCGCGGCCATCGCGCGGTGCGAGCGCACCTCCACGGCGGTGAGGTCGTCCACGTCCAATGCCGAGTAGCCCGATTGGCGCGGCCCCATGAACAGCGCGATGTCGTTGCGCCAGGACACGAAGGCACGCTCGAACAGCCCGCAAGCCTCGCGGCCGCCGGCCATGAAGGCATTGAAGCCCTCCTGGTTGGTGCCCCGGAAGTCCAGCCACCGTTGCATGTCGACGCCCGCGAACAGCCAGGCGGTGTTCATGCAATGGTGGACGTCGTTCTCCTCTATATCGTCGTTGAAGGCGGCGCCGGCGCGTGCGAAAAGGTCGCCGTCGCCGGTGGCGTCCACCACCACCTTGGCACGGATGGCCATGCGGCCCTCCTTGCTCTCGAAGGTGGCGCCGGCCACGCGTCCGTCTTCCAACAGCGGCAGACAGGCCCACGAGTGGTAAACCAGCTTGACGCCGCGCTCGATGACGATCTCCTGAGACAAGAGCTTGAGCCGTTCGGGGTCTATGGTGGGCGACCAGGTGACGATGCCGTGGTAAGCCGCCGTGCGCAGCGACCAGTGCTGCGCACGGGCCGGATCCTGTGAGCCCCACTCCGAGCGTGGCGGGCCCGCCACCGCGTCGGCGGGCAGGCGGTCGAACAACTCTTCGGCAAAGCCGCGGATGACCAACTGGCCCTGCCAGTCCGTCATGCGGTCGATCCAGATGACCAGGCCGCCAGTGGACAACCCGCCCAGGTGGTTGTAGCGCTCCAGCAGCACCACGTCGGCGCCCTGGCCTGCCGCGGCCGCCGCGGCTGCCGTGCCTGAGGGACCGCCTCCGACCACGAGCACGTCGCAGTCACGGTAAATGGGGATGTCCCGGCCCGGCTCGTGCAGGTGGCCCAACTGCGGCCGCGGCGGCTTGGCGTCACGCTCGAAGATGTCGCCCTGCAGGATGCGTTCGTCTGTGCGTGTGATGGATTTCATGTCTTGGCGCGGAGGGATCCGCGGTGGCGCATTGGGGGTTTCCATGTGGCGAAGGGCGGCCCTGCCGCCCATACTGCTTTCACCGCCTATCGCATCGTCGCAGCAAAGGCAACCGAGGAGTGACCGTGGTTCCCCTGAATATCTCGCGCCGCCGAGTGGGCGGCTGGCTGGCAAGTGCTGGCCTGCTCGGGCCGTCGGCGCTGCTGGCCCAGCAGCAGCCCGCGCCCGCCTGGCCGCAACCAGGCCGGACAGTTCGTTTCCTGGTGCCCTTGGCCGCCGGCGGCTCACTCGATGTGCAGACCCGTACCATCGCCCGCCGCATGGGCGAGCTGTTCGGAGCGCAGGTGCTGGTGGAGAACAAGGTCGGCGCCAGCATGATGCTGGCGGCCATGGAGGTGGCCAAGGCCCAGCCGGATGGCTACACGCTCCTGTACGCGCCCTCGTCCGTGTTCGTGCAGAACCCGCACACCCTGCAGAACGTGCCGTACGACGGCTTCCGCGACTTCACGCCCATCACGCTGGCCGCGCGCGGGCCGCTGGTGCTGACGGTGCACCAGTCCCTGAACGTCAACACCGCGCGCGAGCTGGTCGCTTGGGCCAAGGCCAACCCTGGCAAGCTCAACTTTGCCAACTTCGGCAACGGCACCTCGTCACACATCTACGCTACCGCCTTCGCCAAGGCGGTGGGTATCGACGTCGTGCATGTGCCCTACAAGGGCACGGCCGACGCGGTGAAGGACCTCCTGGAAGGCCGCGTGCAGGCTTACTTCGATGCTGCGCCCACCGCCATCCAGAACGCGCAAACCGGGCGCATCAAGATGGTCGCCGTGGCCGCGCCCAGCCGCATGAAGGCCGCGCCGGATGTGCAGACCTTCAACGAGCAGAGCATCCCCGGCTTGGACCTCACCAGCTGGGTGGCGATCGTCGGCCCCGCGAAGATGCCGCCCGACCTGGTGGCGCGCATCAACGCCGCGCTGGTGCAGGTGCTCAACTCGCCCGACGTGCGCGAGTTCTATGCGCGCGGTGCCTGGGAAACGTCGCCAGGCAGTCCGGCGGATCTCGCCCAGGACATGCGGGTGGCCTACGACCGCTGGGGCGCCATGATCAAGGCCATCGGGTTCGAAAAGCAGTGAACTGCGCGCCGAGTCGCGGTGCGAACCTGGCCACAGGCGTTCGAGGACTGGTGCGTCTGGGAATTGCAGACGGCCTCTACGGTCCCTGAAAGGTTCCACTGACCCAGCGTGGAGGCCGAAACGACCTAAATGGCCACCGCAACAGTGCGCGCAAGGAGCCTTCACCCGACTCGATCACCGAACAGGCCGCGGGCCGGAAGGCATCAGCGCCTTCCTTGTGCCCACGGCCGTGCCGCAGCGCGGCCTCATGCCGGTACCGAGGGCAGGCCTGACAAGGCCATCGCCAGTTCAGCTTCGTCGTAGCTTTGGTCCACCAGCTTGCCCGCCATGTAGTTGCTGTAGGCCGTCATGTCGAAGTGGCCGTGGCCGCACAGGTTGAACAGGATGGTCTCGGACCGGCCCTCGGCCTTGCAGCGCAGCGCTTCGACGATCGCGCCCTTGACGGCGTGGTTGGCCTCCGGCGCGGGCAGGATGCCCTCGGTGCGGGCGAACATCACTCCAGCCTCGAAGCAGGCGTTCTGGTGGTAGGCGCTGGCCTCGATCAGGCCGAGTTCCTTCAAGTGCGACACCAACGGCGCCATGCCGTGATAACGCAGGCCCCCGGCGTGGAAGCCTGGCGGGGTGAAGGTGCTGCCCAGCGTGTGCATCTTGGTCAGCGGTGTGAGATGTGCGGTGTCGCCGAAGTCGTAGGCGAACTTGCCGCGGGTGAGGCTGGGGCAGGCGGCCGGCTCCACCGCGACGATGCGCCGGCGGCGCCCGCCGCGCAGTTGCTGGCCGAGGAAGGGGAACACGAGGCCTGAGAAATTGCTGCCGCCGCCCGTGCAGCCGACGATGACGTCGGGGTCATCGCCCGCCATCTCCATTTGCGCCATCGCCTCCTGGCCCACGATGGTCTGGTGCAGCAGTACGTGGTTCAGCACCGAGCCGAGCGCGTACTTGGTGTCGTCGTTCGTGGCCGCGATCTCCACCGCCTCGCTGATGGCGATGCCGAGCGACCCCGGATGGTTCGGGTCTTGGGCGAGGATGGCGCGGCCGGAGTTCGTCAGGTTCGAGGGGCTCGCCACGCAGGTGGCGCCGTAGGTTTCCATGAGGGCGCGCCGGTAGGGCTTCTGGTCGTAGCTCACGCGCACCTGGAAAACCTGCACCGCGATGCCGAACAGTGAGCCCGCGAACGACAGCGACGAGCCCCATTGGCCGGCGCCCGTCTCGGTGGTGAGCTTCTTCACCCCAGCCTGCGCGTTGTACCAGGCCTGCGGCACGGCGGTGTTGGGCTTGTGCGAGCCTGCGGGCGACACGCCCTCGTACTTGTAGTAGATCTTCGCTGGGGTGCCGAGCGCCTTCTCCAGGCGGTGTGCGCGGTACAGCGGGCTCGGCCGCCACAGCCGGAAGACCTCGCGAACCGGCTCTGGGATCGGGATCTCTCGCTCGGTGGACACCTCCTGCAGGATCAGCTCCATCGGGAACAGCGGCGCCAGATCGTCGGGCCCCACCGGCTGCATCGTTCCCGGGTGCAGCACCGGGGCCAGGGGCGCTGGCAGGTCGGCGGCGATGTTGTACCAGTGGGTGGGCAGGCGGCTCTCGTCGAGCAGGAACTTGGTGCGGTCGGTCATGGGTTCCTCCATCAGTAGGGATCCTCATGGTAGAACCGGCCATCGCTGCTGTGTACCCTGGCTTGCCCTGGGTGAAGGCAGCGGCGCCTTGCCTGCACCCGCGTCATGTTCCCTCCGCTTCTTCGTTCAGGAACCTTCATGAACCGACCCGACCCCTTGCGCCGTACTTTCCTTCTGGCGCCGGCCACGGCTGGCTTGGCCGCGGCACTGCCGCCCTTGCTGCTGTGGCCGCGATCTGTGCGGGCGCAGGCCGCCGCGGCAGCCACTTCCCTGCCACCGGGCCTGCCGGTGGCCGCCGTGCGCAACGTGCCCGAGACCTTCTTCGGCACGGTGGTCAATGACCCCTACCGGCACTTTGAAGACGCCAAGGCGCCGGAGGTCGCGGCCTGGATGAAGGCCCACAGCGATCACGCGCACGCCACCTTGAAGCGCATCGTGGGCCGCGATGCCCTGCGCAAGCGGCTCGAGGCCATCGACGCGGGGGCCTCGGCCCGCGTGGTGGACGTGCAGCGTCGCGCCGGCGAGTTGTACTTCTACCAGCGGCGCGGTGCCGCCGAGGACCAGTTCAAGCTGTGCGTTCGCCAGGGGTTGGCCGGGGCCGAGCGCGTGCTGTTCGACCCGGAGACCTTGCGCAAGGCCACCGGCACGCCGCACGCGATCAACTGGTATTCGGCCTCGCCGGACGGCCTCAAGGTGGCCTTGGGCGTGTCAGCCGGGGGCAGTGAGGAAGCCTCGATGCGGGTGCTGGACGCGCGAACGGGCAAGCCGCTGGGCCCGGTCATCGCGCGTGCGCAATTCGGTGGGGTGAGCTGGTCGCGTGACGGACGGCAGATCTACTTCCACCGCATGCAGGCCCTCAAGAAGGGCGCGCCGCCCACCGACAAGTACCAGCGCAGCACCGCCTGCGTGATGCCCGTGGGTGGTGAGGAGCGCAGCATTCGCGTGCTGCTGCGCGCTGGCGACAAGCCGTCGGCCGGTCAAGGCAGCTTCGAGATCCCCGCCTCGCAGTTCCCGTTCATCGAGATCCTGCCTGACGGCCGCGCCATCGCCATCGCCCAGGATGGCGTGTCGCCCGAGTTCTCGGCCTGGCACAGCACGGAGGCCGCCCTGCGCTCCGGCCGGCCTGCCTGGAAGGCCTTGTTCACCCAGGCCGACGCCATCACGTCCATGGCCGTGGTGGGCGATCGCCTGCTGGCCACCACCCACCGCGAGGCGCCGCGCTACAGGATCATCGCCGGGCGGCTGGAAGGCTTTGCCCCTGCCACGGCTTCGACGCTGGTTCCCGAGAGCGACCGTGTGCTGGGCAACCTCGCTGTGGCAGCTGACGGGGTGTATTTCGACGTGCGTGACGGGAACGTCAAGCGCCTGTTCAAGCTGGCGGCCACCGAGGGTGCGCAGCCGCAGGAGGTGATGCTGCCCGTGCTGGGCTCCTTCGACCTGTCGGGCGTGCAGCCCGAGTTGCCAGGCGTGCTGGTGGACCTGCAGAGCTGGACGCGCGCCCGTCAGATCTTCAGCGTGGCCCCCGACGGCAAGGTGACGAACACCGGCCTGCAACCGGCCGGGCCCTTCGACGCGCCGGCGGACATCACCGCCACGGAGGTGATGGTGCAGAGCCACGATGGCGCCCTGGTGCCGCTGAGCATCATCCACCGCACCGGCACCGCTCTGGACGGCAGCAACCCCACCATCCTGTACGGCTACGCCAGTTACGGCATCACCGAGGAGCCCTTCTTCAGCCCCAGCCGGCTGGCTTGGATGGAGGCGGGTGGGGTGTTCGCTGTATCCAACCCGCGCGGCAGTGCCGTCTTCGGCAAGGACTGGCACCTGGCCGGCAAGCAGGCCACCAAGCCCAACACCTGGCGCGACTTCATCGCCTGCGCCGAGCACCTGGTGGCGCAGAAGTGGACGCGCCCGTCACGCCTGGTCATCTGGGGCGGTAGCGCCGGCGGCATCCTGGTGGGCATGGCGATGTGCGAGCGGCCTGACCTGTTCGCCGCCGTCATGCCCGCGGTGGGCTCGCTGGACATGGTGCGGGCCGAGACCACCCCGAACGGCGTGCCCAACATCCCTGAGTTCGGCAGCCGCAAGACGGAAGCCGGCTTTCGTGCACTGCTGGCCATGAGCACCTACCACCAGGTCCGGGAGGGCACGAAGTACCCGGCCGTGTTGCTGACGCATGGCGTCAACGACCCCCGCGTGGAGGTATGGAACACCACCAAGACGGCGGCGCGGCTGATGGCTGCCAGCTCCAGCGGCAGGCCGGTGCTGATGCGGCTGGACTACGCCAGCGGTCACGGCATCGGCGACACCAAGGCCCAGGTGTTCGACGAGCGCGCCGACACCTTCTCCTTTGCGATGTGGCAGACCGGTATGCCGGGCTGGGAGCTCGGCTGAAGCCTGCAGTTCAGTTCTTGCGTGCCACCCAGAAGGTGGCGCCCTCGGGCCCGTAGCGCTCGTCGTGCGGCGTGTTGCGCGGCAGCTCAAAGGGCTGGCCGGCGCTGAGGGAGCGGCCCTCGCCATGGCAGGTCAGCACCACTTCGCCGCGCACCACCAGGGCGCTGACATCGAAGGGGTGGGTGTGGGTGCCCACCACCTGGCCCGGTGCCCACTCGCGCACCAGCACTTCGTCAAAGCCCTGTGCGCGGGCGTTGGTCTCGAATTCGGCGAAGGTCTGGGCGGTCATGGCATCTCCTTGATCGCCCGGATGATAAGGACCTTCGCCGAACCCTGCTCAGCCGATGAAGTCGGCCAGGATGCGGTTGAACTTGGCCGGGTTCTCCACGAACATGAAGTGCTGCCCGCCCTCGGCCTCCTCAAAGATCTCGAGTTTCGCCCCGGGTGTCTGCGAGGCCGCCCAGGCCACGCTCTTCCAGGGCACCAGGCTCACGCGCCCGCCGATGTAGAGCGTGGGCACGTTGATGCGCGGCATCACGTCGCGCCAGTCCTGATGGCAGTGGTTGTAGATCAGCGCCGCCGAGTGCGCGCGCGGGAACTTCAGGTTGCAGTCGATCATCCACTGCAACTGCTCCTTGGGCATGGCCGAGGTGACCATACCGCCCACAAACCCCTGCGAGGTGGCCACGCCGTCCGGGCCGGCCAGCGCGTTGGCCGTGCCGGTCACGGCCTCGGGGCTGAAGATGGCGCCGGCGTTGGCCAGCTCTTCTTCGCCCCAGGCGGGGTTGGAGGTGAGGAAGGGCGGCTCGTCACAGAACACGAACTTGCCGATGCGCTCCGCTCCGAACAGGTCGTAGTAGCACCACAGCACCGAGCAGCCCATGCTGTGACCCAGGATGGTGACGTCGCTGACGTCCAGGGCCCGCAGCGCGTCCCACACGTCCTTGGCCAAGCGCTGGATGCGGTAGCCATGGGCAGGCTTGTCGGAGTCGCCGTGGCCGCGCATGTCGATGGCGATGACGCGGTAGCGGTCTGCCAGACCTTCGATCTGGAACTTGAACTGCTCGGCCGCTTGTGACCAGCCGGGGATCAGGACCAGCGGCCGGCCGCTGCCGGCCTCCAGCACGTTCAGGCCCACGCCGTCGCTGGTGGTGATGCGGTGTTGCTTCATGGTGTCGATGTCTCCTTGTGGTTTCCGGTTGCTCGAGCCGGTGGCCGTCAGCAGCTGCCGGGGCCGAGCGGTGACACGGTCGGTGCCGCTGCACAGTATGGCCAGCCCTGGACGCCCTGGCTACCGGGTCAACACCGAACGCAGGGTCTTGGAATGCGGGCCTACCCGGCATGCTGGCCTGAGGCCTGCAGCGCCCGCGCGATGCGGTGCTTGTGCACCGTGGTGCGCGGCACGCGGCCACTGAACCAACTGCGAACGTCTTCTTCGAGCCCGATGCCGTGCATGTAGTTGTACAGCGCCTTCTTCAGGGCCACGCCCAGCGTGTCGTGGTCAGTGCCGGTGGGGTCGATGAAGCCGATGTCGTTCTTGGCGAAGGCGCCGGGCGGTAAGGGCTGCAGCGTCACGCCGTAGTCTTGCGGCCGCTGGCCCACGGGCGAGTGCACGGTGCAGGCAAAGCGGTGGAAGAAGCCCGACTGGATGCAGCCGTTTTCGAAGAGCTGGCGCACGTACTCCAGCGCGTCCACGGTGTCCTGCACCG
>CAYSOD010000111.1:0-9615 GCA_964432385.1 uncultured Rubrivivax sp. | reverse complement strand
AGGGCGCGTGCCTCTCGTGGCGCGCATGCCCATCGGCATCTGGTCGGCCTCGGCCGCTCAGCACTCTCAATCGCTGGAGGCCTGGTTCGCCCACTTGCCGGGCCTGGTGGTGGCGGTGCCGGCCACGCCGCAGGACAACTTCAGCCTGCTCAAGGCCAGCCTAGCTAGCGGCGACCCCGTGATCTACATGGAGCACAAGGAGCTCTGGGGCCAGACCGGGCCCGTGGACACGGCGCTGGACATCCCGCTGGGTCGCGCGAACGTGATGCACCAGGGCACAGACCTGACCATCGTCACCTGGTCGCGCGGCGTGGCCCCGGCGCTGCAGGCGCTGGAGCACGAGACCTTGAAGGGCGTGAACGTGGAGCTCATCGATCTGCGAACGCTCTGGCCCTGGGACCAGGCCACGGTGCACGCCTCGGCCGCCAAGACCGGGCGCCTGCTGGTGGTGCACGAGGCCGTCCAGGTGGCGGGCTTCGGCGCCGAGATCGCGGCGCACACGGCCGAAGCCACAGGCTGCCGCGTGGCGCGTCTGGGCTCGCCGCGCATTCCCGTGGGCTACGCCCAGGTGCTGGAGAACGAGGCCCGCCTGAGCCCCGAAAAGATCGCGCGGGCCGCCCGCAGCCTGCTGGATCGCGGCTGACCAGGCCCCACTTCCACCCCCCTTTCCCACCCCCACCCCTCGAAACAAGGAGACATGTCATGAACAGCACCTTCAACCGCCGCCGCGTCCTCGTGACCGCCGCCGCCGGCAGCGCCGCCCTGGGCGCACCCTGGCTGGCCCGCGCCCAAGGCGCGCTCAAGCCCGAGTACCGGCTGTCGGTGGTGGGCAACCGCCCGATCCCCATCTCTGACACCGCCTTCCGCTGGGCCGACCTGATCCGCGAGCGCAGCAATGGCCGCATCAACGTCAAGGTGTATCCTGGCTCACAGCTGGTGGGTGGAGACCAGACGCGTGAGCTTCTGGCGATGCGCCAGGGCACGATCGATTTCACTGTGTCGTCGACCATCAACCTGAGCCCGCAGGTGCGGCCGATGTCGCTGTTCAATCTGCCCTTCCTGATGCCCGACAGCAAGGCGTTCGACGCGCTGATCACCGGGCCGGTGGCTGCTGAGCTGGAAAAGGCGATGACCGCGCAGGGCGTGGTGCCGCTGGCCTGGGGGGAGAACGGCTTCCGCGAAATCTCCAACAGCAAGCGGCCCATCCGCACTCCCGCCGACCTGAAGGGCATGAAGATCCGTTTTGCCGCCGGCAACATCTTCGCCGACATCTTCAACGCGCTGGGCGCCAACCCGCTGCAGATGAGCTTTGCCGACCTGCAGCCCGCCCTCACCACGGGCGCGGTGGACGGGCAAGAGAACCCGATCAACCTGTACCTGATGTTCAAGATGGACACGCTGGCGCAGAAGCACCTGACAGTGTGGAACTACGTGGCCGACGCCGCGCTCTACCACGTGGCCAAGCCCGTGTGGGACAGCTTCGCCAAGGCCGACCAGGACATGATTGCCGACACGGCCAAAGAGGTGGCACGCCAGGGCATCGCAGCCTCGCGCAAGGGCCTGGGCGCGGGTGGCGACAACTCCGCCTTCGACGAGCTGAAGAAGCGCGGCGTGGAGGTGCAGATGCTGAGCGCAGCCGAAAAGGCCGAGTTCGCCAAGGCCACACGCGCCGTGTACGACAAGTGGGTGCCCACCGTGGGCGCTGATCTCGTCAAGATGGCCGAGACGGCGATCGCGCGCCGCGGCTGAGTTTCAGTCCCACGGTCTTGAGGGCCCTTCCGGCGCGCCGCCCATGCGGTGCCCGGTGAGGCCCGGTTGGGCCCGGAGTCTCATGATGAACACACCCCACGACGAGCCCGCCGATCTCGCACGAGACGCCAACCCCGCTGACGATCTGCCGCCGCGCGTGCCAGTGTCGCTGGAGGGTGCGATCGGTGCGGGGCTGATGGCGCTGCTATGCGTGATCACCTTCGCCAATGTGGTCACGCGCTACCTCACCAACGTGTCGCTGGCCTTCACCGAGGAGTTCTCGGTGACTTTGATGGTGATCCTGGCGCTGGTGGGAGCCGCGTCGGCCTTTGCCAAGGGGCAGCACCTGCGCATGGGGTTTGCCGCCGACAAGCTGTCCCCCGTGCCACGGCTGTGGTTGGAGGCGCTCGTGCTGCTGCTGGGCATGGCCTTGTTTGCGCTGATCGCCTGGTACGGCGCACGGCTGACCTGGGATGAATTCAACTTCGAAGTCAGCTCCTCGGGCCTGGGCGTGCCACAGTGGCTCTACACCATGTGGCTGCCGGTGCTGTGCGTGGTGGTGTGTGCACGCATCTCGGGGCGGATCGCACGGGTGCTGCAGGCAGCGGGCAATCTGGCGCAAGCGGCGGCTGGCAGGTCGGGCTCGGCAGAAGGAGGCCGCTGATGCTGAGCACCGGCGCCGTCCTGCTGATCGCGGCCTTTGCAGTGCTGTTGGTGATGGGCGTGCCCATCGCCGTGGCGCTGGGCTTGTCGGGCGTGGTGGTGGTCATCACCCAGAACCTGGGCATCGCTTCGCTGCCCACCAACGTCTGGACGGGCATCGCCAAGTACCCCTTGCTGGCGCTGCCGGTGTTCATCGCCGCCGGCATGGTGTTCGAACGTTCGGGCGTGGCCGAACGGCTGGTCCGCTTCATGTCGGCCTTGGTGGGCCGGCGCGCCGGTGGGCTGGCGCTGGTGGCCATCCTGGTGTCCATGATTCTGGGCGGCATTTCAGGCTCGGGCGCGGCCGACGCCGCCGCCGTGATCGCCGTGTTGCTGCCGTCCATGGTCAAGCAGGGTTACCCCCGTCCCTTTGTGGCCAGCCTGATTGCGGCCTCGGGGTCGACTGCCATCCTGATCCCGCCGTCCATCGCCTTCATCGTCTACGCCGTCATCGTGCCGGGGGTGTCCATCCCGGCGCTGTTCATCGGCGGCATCGTCCCGGGCATCCTGGCCGGGCTGTCGCTGATGGTGCCGGCGCTGTGGTTCGCGCGCAAGCACGGATGGGGCGCGCGTGACGACGAAGAACGGCCACCGCTGTGGACCTCGCTGAAGGACGCCTCCTGGGGCCTGGCCGCGCCCATCGTCATCCTGGGCGGGCTGCGGTCGGGCGCCTTCACGCCCACCGAGGCCGCCGTCGTGGCGGTGTTCTACGGCCTGTTCGTGGGTGTGTTCATCTACCGCACGCTCAACTGGCGGCGCATGTACGAGGCCTTCCGCGACTCGGCCGAGATCTCCGCGGTGGTGCTCACCATCGTCGGCCTGGCCACCGTATTCGCCCATGCTGGGGCCACGGTCGGCGCCTTCGACGCCTTTGCCAAGTCGCTGATGGCACTGACGACCAACGAGACCGTGATGCTGCTCATCATCACCTTCATCCTGCTGGTGGCCGGCATGCTGCTGGACGCGATCTCGATCTTCATGATCTTCGTGCCCATGCTGATGCCCGTGGTCAAGGCCTTTGGCTGGGATCCGACCTGGTTCGGCATCATCGTGACGATGAACCTGGCCATTGGCTCGTTCACCCCGCCCATGGCGGTGAACCTGATGGTGACCTGCCGCATCGCCGGCTGCACCATCGAATCCACCACGCGCTGGGTGCTGTGGATGGTGGCGGCGATGGGTTCGTCGCTGTTGCTCGTGACCTTCGTGCCCGAGCTCGCCTTGTTCCTGCCGCGCTGGACCGGGGCGCTGTAGGCCCCGGCCTTCAGGCTTTCAAGCCGCCCTTGCGCAGCGTTGGCAGCCCCACCCCGCTGGCGTCGAAGCCGCCGTCCACCGCCAGGGTCTGGCCGTTGACGTAGCTCGCCGCGGGGCTGCACAGGAAGCCCACCGCGTTGGCGATCTCCTCCATCGTCCCGTAGCGGTTGAGCGGGATGGTATCGTGGTAATCGCTGCGGATGGCCACCGTGTGCACCAGCTTGGCCATCTCGGTGTCCACGGGGCCCGGGGCGATGCAGTTCACGCGGATGCCAGCATTGCCCAGTTCGATGGCCTGCTGCTTGGTCAAATGGATGATCGCGCCCTTGCTGGTGCCGTAGGCCACGCGCATGGTGCTGGCGCGCAAGCCGGAGATGGAGGCAATGTTGACCACTGCGCCACCGCCCGTGCGCAGCATGACTGGGGCACAGGCCTGAGTGCACAGGAAGGCGCCGTCCAGGTTGGTGTCCATCACGTAGCGCCAATCGGCCCAGGTGGTCTCGCCGATCTTCTTGAAGACCGCCACGCCGGCGTTGTTCACCAGGGCGTCGATGCGGCCGAAGCGCTCCACCACGCGGGCCACGGCGGCGTCGACCTGGTCGGGCTTGGACACATCGGCGTGCACAACCAACACCCGCTGGGGGTCGGCCAGGGTGGCGTCTGTCTGAGCCAGGGTGGCGGCGTCGATGTCGATCAGGGCCACGCGATAGCCCTGAGAAAGAAACCACTGGCCACAGGCCAGGCCAATGCCGCGGGCGCCTCCCGTGACGAAGGCAACGGGTGAGGTGGTGGCAGGTGTTGTCGTCATGGTGTCGCCTGGTGGTTGTCAGCGTGAGGCTGGCATGGCGGCTGCGGGGGCCGAGGCTGCCCCTGTGGGCACCGACACGCCCGGGGCCAGCGGAATGTCCGGGTTGACTTCGACCTTGGTGACGAAGTGGCGGGTCTCGCCAAAGCAGCTGGTGGGCAGACCCACCTTCTCCTCGTAATGCAGGCTCACGCGCTTGCCCATGGCCTTCATGATCTGCTGGGCCACGGCATCGTCGCGCACGGTGAAGTAGAACTTCTCCACGGCGCTGCCCGGCAGCGATACCAGCGCCAGCTCGCCCTCCCAGGTCTTGCAGATCCAGCCCTTGTGCGAGAGCTTTTGCACCCAGCCGGCGCGTTCGCCCGTGGAGTAGCTCCAGGACAGTGCGACCCAGAACCAGGCAGACACCAGAAGAATGAGGGCGGCCAGCAGGACCGCCAGGACTTTCAGGACGCGGGACATGACCTTGATCCCCTCAGGGTGACAGGTGGCGAGCGCGGAATCCTCTCACGGATCGGAGGCCGCGGCACAGCGCCGTGCGGCCTGCGCGCCCTGGCCGAGCGCCGACGCCCATGCGCCAGTGTCAGGCGCACGCAGCCTCTACAGTACGGCCCCAGTCGAATCCACCACAGCCGGACCCGACCCTCATCCCTTCCACCGGACGACGTTTCACCATGCGCCTGCATCGACGCCATCTCCTGACCCTGGCCACCGCCTTCGCTGCCACGGCCACCCTGGGCACCGCCCTGCCCGCAGCCGCGCAGAGCGCCTGGCCCAACCGCCCGGTCAAGATCGTGGTGCCCACGGGCCCGGGCAGCTCGCTGGACCTCATCGTGCGCGCCATGAGCGACAAGCTGGCCGCCCGCTGGGGGCAGCCGGTGGTGGTGGACAACAAGCCCGGTGCCGGCGGCATGCTGGGCATGGACGCGGTGGCCAAGGCCACCGACGGCCACACCCTGGGCATCGGCTTCAACGGTCCGCTGGCCTACGCACCTTTCCTGTACGCCAAGACGCCTTACGACCCAGCCAAGGATTTGAAGCCCATCGTCATGACCACCAGCCAGCCCAACGTGCTGGCGGTCAACGCCGACGTGCCGGCACGCAATGTGGCCGAACTGGTGGCTTGGGCCAAGGCGCAGGGCGGCAAGGTGAACTACTCCTCTCTGGGCAACGGCAGCTCGGCCCACTTGACCATGGAGCTGCTGTTGTCCGAGGCCGGCTTTGCCGCCACCCACGTGCCCTTCAACGGCTCGCCCCCCGCCGCCCTGGCGGTGGCGCAAGGCGAGGCGCAACTCACCTTCATGGTCGCCCCGGCCATGCTGCCGCACGTGCGCAACAACAAGGCCCGGATGCTGGCCGTCACGAGTGCTCAACGCCCCGACAGCCTGAAGGACCTGCCCACCATGGCCGAAGCCGGCTACCCCAACGTGGAGGCCCTGGCCTGGAACGGCCTGGTGGGCCCAGCCAGCCTGCCCGACGCGGTGGCCCAGCGCGTGGCCGCGGATGTGACCGAACTGCTCAAGGACACCGCCGTGCGCCAAGTGCTGGACAACGGCGGTCTCACCCCTGTGGGCGGTACGCCCGAGGCCTTTCGCCGCTTTATCGAAGGCGATGTCAGGCGCTGGGGCCCGGTGATCACGCGGCTTGGCGTGAAGCTGGGCTGAGGGGTCAAAACCATGTTCTCCACCGACCCCAACCTGCCCGCCGCCCCTGCCCCGCAGGACTTGTCTTTTGACGTCACGGAGGCCGACTTCCGCCAGACCGTGCTCGAGCGCTCGCTCGAGGTACCGGTGCTGCTGGACTGCTGGGCGCCCTGGTGTGGCCCCTGCCGCAACCTCAAGCCCGTGCTGGAAAAGCTGGTGCAGGCCTATGGCGGGCGCTTCGTGCTGGCCAAGCTCAACACCGATGAGGCACCGCAGATCTCGGCCGCGCTGCAGATACGCAGCATTCCGCTCGTGGTGCTCTTCGTGGGCGGGCGGCCGGTGGACCAGTTCATGGGGGCGCAGCCCGAGGGGGCGGTGCGCAAGTTCCTGGACAAGCACCTGGGGCCACAGGTGTCAGAGGCCGAGCAGATCCGGCAGGAGGCCGCTGAGGCGCCCGACGCCGAGACGGCCGAGGCCTTGCTGCGCGAGGCCTTGAGCTATGAGCCCACCAACGCCGCCGTGCTGCTGGACCTGGCCGATCGCGTGATCGCGCGCGGCGATCTGGACGAGGCCGAGCAGGTGTTGCACGCTGTGCCCGAGGCCGAGCGCAAGGACCGCCACGCCGGCCTGCTCAAGCGCATCGAGCTCGCGCGCAACCGCCCGCAGGGCGACCCGGCCGCGCTGGCCGCGCGCATCGCCGCCAACAGCAAGGATTTCGAGGCGCGCTTTGCGCTGGCGGCGCTCCAGGTCTACGAGGGTGACTTCAACGCCGCCTTCGACCAGTTGCTGGAGGTGGTGATGCGCGACAAGGCCGAGTGGCGCGAAAAGGCCCGCGTGCAGCTGGTGGAATGGTTCGACGCTTGCCCCGACCCGGCCACCGTCAGCCGTGGGCGGCGGTATCTGGGGATGTACCTGAACTGAGGGGCAGAGAAGCCCCGGTCACCAGAAAGCCCTGCCGGCCCGGATTCATGCCGCGGCCTGTCGTGCGCCGAAGATGGCCGTGCCTACCCGCACCAGGGTCGAGCCTTCGGCCACGGCGGCTTCCAGGTCGTCACTCATGCCCATGGACAGGGTGTCCAGCGCCAGGCCCTGCTGCTTCAACGCCTCCATCAGCAGGCGCAGGGCCCGGTGCGGCGCCCGTTGCGCTTCGACCCCTTGCGCGGGCTCGGGAATGGCCATCAGCCCCCGCAGGCGCAAGCGCGGCAAGGCGGCCACAGCGTGCGCAACCTGCGCCACCTCCTCAGGCGACAACCCGCTCTTGCTGGCCTCGCCGCTGATGTTGACCTGCAGGCACACGTTCAGCGGCGGCAGGTGGCCCGGGCGCTGGTCCGACAGGCGCTGCGCGATCTTCAAGCGGTCCACGGAGTGCACCCAGTCGAAAGCCTCGGCCACCCCGCGCGTCTTGTTGCTCTGCAGCGGGCCGATGAGGTGCCACTGCAGAAGGCTGCGCAGGGCCTGCAGCGCTGTGAGCTTGTCCAAGCCCTCCTGCACATAGTTCTCGCCAAAGGCCCGCTGGCCGGCCGCGGCGGCTTCGCGCACGGCCTGTGCGGGATGGAGCTTGCTCACGGCCAGGAGCGTGACCGACGACGGCTCCCGGCGCGCCAGGATGCACGCCTGAGTGATGCGGCCTTGAACAGCATTCAGGCGGTCCTGCAGGGTGGTCATAATCGATTGGTCGTCTGTGCCAGCACTCGTCTGCGCAGCTTAACGCCACTGCCGTCACGCCCCCCTCAGCGCTTGCCCATGGACATCACTCAACTGCTGGCCTTCTCCGTCAAGAACAAGGCCTCGGACCTGCACCTATCCGCCGGGTTGCCCCCCATGATCCGGGTGCACGGCGATGTGCGGCGCATCAACATCGACGCGCTGGACCACAAGCAGGTGCATGACATGGTGTACGACATCATGAACGATGCCCAGCGCAAGCAGTACGAGGAAACGCTGGAGTGCGACTTCAGCTTCGAAATCCAGGGTCTGGCGCGCTTTCGGGTCAACGCCTTCAACCAGCAGCGCGGCGCGGGCGGGGTGTTCCGCACCATCCCGAGCAAGATCCTGACGCTGGAGCAGATCAACGCGCCCAAGATCTTCGGAGACTTGGCTTTGCGCCCGCGCGGGCTGATCCTCGTCACCGGCCCCACGGGCTCGGGCAAGAGCACGACGTTGGCGGCCATGATCAACCACCTCAACGAGACCGAGTACGGCCATGTGCTGACGGTGGAAGACCCCATCGAGTTCGTGCATGAGAGCAAGAAGTGCCTCATCAACCAGCGTGAGGTGGGCCCGCACACCCTGAGCTTCAACAATGCGCTGCGCGCAGCCTTGCGTGAAGACCCGGACGCCATCCTGGTGGGCGAACTGCGGGACCTGGAGACCATCCGCCTGGCCATCACCGCGGCAGAGACGGGTCACCTGGTCTTTGGCACCCTGCACACCAGTTCCGCAGCCAAGACCATGGACCGGATCATCGACGTGTTTCCCGCTGCGGAGAAGGATATGGTCCGCGCCATGATCTCCGAGAGCCTGGTGGGCATCATCTCGCAGACCCTGTGCAAGATGAAGGACGGCTCCGGGCGGGTGGCCGCCCACGAGATCCTGTTGGGCACGCCTGCGGTGCGCAACCTGATCCGTGAAAACAAGATCGCGCAGATGTACTCCACCATCCAGACCAGTCAGGGTATCGGCATGCAGACCTTGGACCAGAACCTGACGGATCTGGTACGGCGCAATGTGATCACGCCCGCCGAGGCGCGGTCCAAGGCGAAGATTCCTGAGAACTTCCCGGGTTGAGGTGTCTGCTGAGCCTTGATGCAATCCCGACCGGGCCCGGCTGACACCCGGTGCGCGCTACCCTCCGTCATCGTTTCTCCCCGAACCCAGGACACGCTCCATGGAAGTCGACCAGGCCTCGAAGTTCGTCACCGATCTGTTGAAGCTGATGCTGGCCCGCAAGGGCTCAGACCTGTTTCTGACGGCCGACTTCCCGCCAGCCATCAAAGTGGACGGCAAGATCACCAAGGTCAGCCCGCAGCCGCTGACGCCGGCGCACACCGTGCAGCTCGCCCGTTCGATCATGAACGACAAGCAGGCGGCGGATTTCGAGAGAACCAAGGAGTGCAACTTCTCGATATCACCCACGGGGCTGGGGCGGTTCCGGGTCAACGCCTTCATCCAGCAAGGGCGCGTGGGCCTGGTGCTGCGGGTGATTCCGGCCGAGGTGCCCACGATCGACGGCATGGGCCTGCCGCCCATCCTCAAGGACATCGTGATGAGCAAGCGGGGCCTGGTCGTGCTGGTGGGCGGCACCGGATCGGGCAAGACCACCACCATGGCCGCCATGGTGGACTGGCGCAACGAAAACGCGCAGGACCACATCGTCACCATCGAGGACCCGATCGAGTTTGTGCACCCGCACAAGAACTGCATCGTCACGCAGCGCGAGATCGGGCTGGACACCGACAGCTG
>CAYSOD010000110.1:0-9631 GCA_964432385.1 uncultured Rubrivivax sp. | reverse complement strand
GGCGCCTGACCGATGCCATGCTGGCCGTTCCCTTCCTCATCCTCGCCATCGCCCTGGCCGCCTTTCTGGGGCCGAGTTTAGGCAACGCCATGATCGCCATCGGCATCACCGCCACGCCCATCTTCGTGCGCCTGGCGCGTGGCCAGGTGATGGCCGCGCGCGCCGAAGACTGGGTGGAGGCGGCGCGCGCCGTGGGCAACCCGCCGGCACGCATCTTGGTGCGCCACATCCTGCCCAACATCCTGCCGCCGGTGATGGTGCAGGCCACACTGGCCATTGCCGCGGCCATCATCGCCGAAGCCAGCCTGTCCTTCCTGGGACTTGGCCAGCAGCCGCCAGCCCCCAGTTGGGGATCGATGCTGAATTCCGCGCAGCGCTTTCTCACGCAGGCCCCTTGGATGGCGGTGTTCCCGGGCCTGGCCATCTTCCTGACTGTGCTGGCGTTCAATCTGTTCGGTGACGGCCTGAGGGACGCGCTCGACCCTCGGCGCTGAAGCTCAACTTGGCAGGCCCGATGGGGCCGATGGTGGTGATGGCGCGCGGGGCAGCGTGATGCGCACCTCCAGCCCGCGGCCCGGCAGGTTGCGAAAGTCCAGCCGGCCCTTCATGCGCTGCACCGCCTTGTCCACGATGGCCAGACCCAGCCCCGCGCCGGAGGCTTCGGTACGTGCCGCATTGCCGCGGAAAAAGGGTTGCGTCAGCAGCTTGAGATGCGCTGGCGGCACGCCAGGACCGCGGTCCTGCAGGCACAACACGATCTCACCGGGCAGCACCTCGGCGCTGACCGACACTTCGGCGCAGCCACCGTCCGGCGCTCGGGCGTAGCGACCGGCGTTTTCCATCAGGTTGACGATCACCCGCTGCAGATCAGTGGGGTCGGCCATCACGAGCGCACCCGCCGGCAGATCCACAGCGATGCGCAGGCGCGAATCCGATGCAAAGCAGTCACAGACGGCCTGCAATGGCTGGCGCAAGTCCACAGCACTGAGCGTTGGGGCCTCCGGCCTGGCGTAATCGGTGAACTTGTCGATGATCGCGTCGAGTTGCTGGATGTCCGCCGCCATGTGCGCCAGCGCCTGCGGGTCGGCCACACTCATCTCGGCTTCCAGGCGCAGGCGGGCCAGGGGGGTTCTGAGGTCGTGGCTGATGCCGGCCAGCATCAAGGCGCGGTCCTGCTCCACACGGGCCAGTTCGCGCGCCATGCGGTTGAATCCGGCGTTGACCTCCCGGATCTCCCGCACCACCACCTCCTCGTCCAGGCGCGAATCCAGATCACCGTCGCGCAGCCGCTCGGCGGCTTCGGACAAGGCCAGGAAGGGGAGATTGACCTGGCGCGTGGCTGCTGCCAGCAAGCCGACGGTGACCAAGGCGGCCGCCATCCCCACGCCGGCCTTCAGGAGAAATGGCGCGAACGGGGCGGCAGCCACAGCGCCGCGCGCCACCGCCCAAACCGCCAAGCCCCATACCGTTGCGAGGGCAGCAGCCAGCGCGGTCAGCCACCCAAAGGTGCGCCAGAACAGCCTGAATCGGGGAGTGCGCGTGGGCATGTCGGCATGATGCCGCAGCCGGCACGCGGTCAGGGGTGAGCAATGTGTATCAGGCCGCCGCGTCAGGCACGAAGACGTAACCAACGCCCCACACCGTCTGGATGAAGCGGGGCTGGGCCGGGTCGAGTTCCAGGATCTTGCGCAGGCGCGAGATCTGCACGTCCAGGCTTCTGTCAAAGGGCTCGAAGTCCCGCCCGCGGGCCAGTTGCGCGAGCTTGTCGCGCGACAGCGGCTGCCGTGGGTGGCGCACCAGCGCCTTCAGCATGGAAAACTCGCCCGTGGTCAGGGCCATGGCGTCACCGTCGCGGGTGAGCTTGCGCAGCGCCAGGTCGAATTCGAAGGGCCCGAACACCACTTTCTCACCCAGGGGTGCGGGCGCGCCCGGTGCCTCGCGGGCGGGGCGCCGGCGCAGCACGGCGTTCACCCGTGCCAGCAGCTCGCGCGGATTGAATGGCTTGGCGAGGTAGTCGTCAGCGCCGATCTCCAGCCCCACGATGCGGTCCACGTCGTCGCCTTTGGCAGTCAGCATGATGACGGGCGTCTGGTCCTGGCGGGCGCGCAGGCGCCTGCAGATGGACAAGCCGTCCTCGCCTGGCATCATGAGGTCCAGCACGATGAGGTCGGCGTGGTCTCTGAGCAGCAGGCGGTCCAGCGCTCGCGCGTCCTCGGCCAGCGCAACCTCAAAACCCTCCTGGGTGAGGTAGCGGCGCAGCAGATCGCGGATACGTCCGTCATCGTCCACGACGATGAGGCGTTGCGGCTTCTGGGCAGTTCTTGAAGGCGTCATGACGGTCCGTGGCCTGGAAGGTGTTGAGATTGTGCAATCCGCATCTGTGGGCGTCAGCGCTTTGTCACCTTGTGTTACATCTGTTGCCGGTGGCCACAACCCTGCCTGCGAAGGCTCATGAAGCAGCCTGTCTCGCAGACCGACAAGGAGACTGCACGATGAGCGCAGACCCGGATCCGTTCCCCATGACCGCCCTCCACCAGCGTCCTGTCTTGAACTTGGAACGGCGCTCGTTCTCGGCCTTGGCCTTGGCGACGGTCTGCGTGGCGGTGCCGGTCCGTGCCCAGGGTACGGCGTCAGGCCCCACCGCGGGCTCAGGCACACCGCCTGTGAACCTGATGAGTCTGTCAGCCAGCGCCTCGGCGGAGGTGACCATGGACACCTTGTCGGTGACCCTGGCGGCCACGCGCGAGGGCCCGGACGCGGGCACCGTGCAGGCTCAGTTGCGCCAGGCCCTGGACGCTGCCCTGACCGAGGCGCGCAAGGTGGCACGGCCCAAGGCGCTGGAGGTGCAGACGGGCGGCTTTTCGCTGAGCCCTCGGTACGCCTCCCCACCCAACCGGGCTTCTGCACCGTCCATCGTGGGGTGGACCGGACGGGCCGAATTGCTGATCGAAGGCCGCGACCTGCAAGCTGTGGCCCAACTGGCCGGGCGCCTGCCGACCGTCACGGTGGCGCAAGTGCGATTTGCCCTGTCGCGCGAGGCGCGTGAGCAAGCCGAGGAGGACACCACGCAGCAGGCCATCGCGCGTTTTCGCGCCCGTGCCGACAGCTACGCGCGGCAGTTTGGATTTGGCGGCTACCAGATCCGCGAGGTGCAGGTGGGACTGCAGGAGCCGATGCCCGTCATGGCGCGCACGCCCATGCTGAGGGCTGCGGCGATGGCAGCACCTGACGACGCTCTGCCCGTAGAGGCCGGCAAGGCCACCGTCAGCTCAACCGTCAGCGGCTCAGTTCAGATGGTGCGCTGAAGGCCTCTTGGCGCCGCCCGGAGCTACGAAACGCCTGGCTTTACTGCGCCAGCCAGCCGCCGTCCACGTTCCAGGCTGCGCCGCGAATGTTGTCCGCGGCGGGTGAGCACAGAAACACCGCCAATTCGCCCAGCTGCGCCGGCGTGGTGAACTGCAGCGAGGGCTGCTTTTCGCCCAGCAGCCGCTTCTTGGCCTCGTCGTTGCTCACCCCGTCCTGCACGGCGCGCGCGTCCACCTGCTTTTGCACCAGGGGCGTGAGCACCCATCCTGGGCAGATGGCGTTGCAGGTGATGGCCGTGGTGGCCGTTTCCAGGGCTACTGCCTTGGTCAATCCCACCAGGCCGTGCTTGGCCGCCACATAGGCCGACTTGTTGGCCGAGGCCACCAGCCCGTGCGTGGACGCGATGTTGATGATGCGCCCCCAGCGCCGGGCTTTCATCGCCGGCAAGGCCAGGCGCGTGGTGTGAAACGCCGAGCTCAGGTTGATCGCGAGCACGGCATCCCATCGCTCGACGGGGAACTCGTCCACGGGGGCCACATGCTGGATGCCGGCGTTGTTGACGAGGATGTCGATGCCACCCATCTCCATCTCTGCATACTTCACCATGGCCGCGATTTCGTCGGGCTTGCTCATGTCGGCGGGGTGGTAGCCGACCTGGGCGTCAAACTCCGAGATGAGCCGCGTGGCAGCCTGCACGTCCCCGAACCCATTGAGCACGATGTTGGCGCCGTGCATGGCCATGATCCTGGCGATGCCCAGGCCAATGCCGCTGGTGGAACCCGTGATGAGAGCCGTCTTGCCTGTGAGCATCGGAACGATCCTTGTGAGACTTCGTTGTTGTTGAGCTTAGGATCATTATCTGAACAAGGCCTTACCCCTGCTGAGAGTGAAGATGCCGTCATTGACAGAAACCCCCCGCCTTGCGGCCGCGCCTGAAGCCCAAGTCGCTACCGACACAACAACCGACGTCGACGCTCAACCGCGATTGCGCAAGGTTCAGTGCCTGGGCAGCCGTGGCCTGCATCGCATGGCGTACTGGGAGTGGGGTGACCCGGACAATCCCCGGGTATTGGTTTGCGTGCACGGCCTGACCCGGCAGGGCCGGGATTTCGACACCCTGGCGCGGGAGCTGTGTGGCACCTGGCGGGTGGTCTGCCCAGACGTGGTGGGCCGCGGCCAATCAGACTGGCTGGCTGACCCCACGGGCTACGCCATTCCCTCCTATGCGGCCGACATGGTGACCTTGCTGGCCCGCCTGGATGCCGATTCCGTGGACTGGGTCGGCACCTCCATGGGTGGCTTGATCGGCCTGCTGGTGGCCGCACTGCCGCAGTCTCCCGTGCGGCGTTTGGTACTCAATGACGTGGGGCCGGTGCTGCAGGCACAAGCCCTGGCACGCATCGGTTCGTACCTCGGGGTGCCCGTCCGGTTCAAAAACCTCGAAGAGGCAGCGGACCAGCTCTGGCTCATCTCGCAGGGTTTTGGTCCGCACACGCGCGAACAATGGCTTGCGTTGACCGAACCGCAGATCGTGCCCGACGGACAAGGTGCTTTCAAACCGCATTACGACCCGGCCATCGCGGTGCCGTTTCGCGCGATCACCCCCGAGTTGGCCGCCGCGGGCGAGGCTGGTCTGTGGCAGGCCTACGACGCCCTGCGCTGCCCGACCCTGTTGTTGCGGGGAGCTGACTCCGACCTGCTGACGGCCCAGACCGCCCAGGAGATGGCCGGCCGCGGGCCCAGGGCCCGGGTGCATGAGTTCGGTGGTGTCGGCCACGCGCCCACGTTGGTGCAGGCCGACCAGCGCGCCGTGGTGAGGCAGTTTCTTGAGGAAGGTCTTGCGGCTTGAACCCGGGTGAAGCCGCCAGTGCGGTGGGGCTGCCGATCGTGGCGGCCACGGCAGGCCAAGGCGCGCAACCTGACGAGGCCCGCGCCCTGGACATGGCGCAGGCGTTCGCGCAGCCACTGCTGGCCGGGCGGTCGCTGGACACGGGGGAAGAAGCCTGGTCGCACGCCTGCGGGGTGGCACAGATCCTGAAATCGCTCGGCGCCGGGCCGGCAATGCAGGCGGCAGCTTTTCTGGTCTACGCAGGCGACTTCCTGCAGCGCCCGCAGGAAACAGTGGCCAAGGCCTTTGGAGAGTCCTATGCAAGCCTGGTGGAGCTGACACGCAAGCTGGTACAGGTGCAGCGTGCAGCTCGCGAGGCGGCGGTTGAGGGGCACGAGCGTACGCGCCAGACCGAGCGCGTGCGCAAGATGCTGCTGGCCTTCTCCAAGGACCTGCGGGTGGTGTTGCTTCGCCTGGCCTCGCGGTTGCAGACGCTGCGCTGGCATGCTGCGAGCAAGACGCCTTGTGACCCCGTGCTCGCCCTGGAATCGCAACAGGTCTTCGCGCCCCTGGCCAACCGGCTGGGCATCTGGCCGGTGAAGTGGGAGATGGAGGACCTGTCGTTCCGGTTCCTGGACCCCGAGGCTTACCACCACATCGCCCGACTGCTCGATGAGCGCAGGCAGTCACGCGAACTGGCGGTGGAGTTCGTGCGACATCAGGTGGGCGGCGTCATGCGGCAGGCTGGCCTCGAAGCTCACATCCAGGGGCGACCCAAACACATCTACAGCATCTGGCGCAAGATGCAAGGCAAGTCGCTGCCCTTTGAGCGGGTGCTGGACGTGCGCGCGCTTCGGGTGATCGTGGCCGACGTCCCCGACTGCTATGCGGCCCTATCGGCTTTGCACGAGCGCTACCGGCCCGTGGCCAACGAATTCGACGACTACATCGCCCGCCCCAAGCCCAACGGCTACCAGTCGCTGCACACCGTGGTGCTCGGCGACGACGACCGCCCTGTGGAGGTGCAGATCCGCACCCAGGCCATGCACGAACATGCCGAACACGGCGTGGCAGCGCATTGGGCCTACAAGGAAGCTGGGGCCAAGGGTTATGCGGGTGTGAGCGCGGGTGCGGACGCGGCAGAGCGCACCGCCGAGGCGCGCAAGGAGGTGATGCGGCAACTGCTGGCCTGGGAGCGGGAGTTTGCTGCGCCGCTTGAAAGCGGGCCGGAAACCAGCGCGTCTTCCTCGAACACGGACGAGCGCATCTACGTGCTGACCCCGCAGTGCACCGTGGTGGAGTTGACCGCGGGTGCCACGGCAGTGGACTTTGCGTACGCCTTGCACACCGACCTGGGCCACCGTTGCCGCGGCGCACGGGTGGACGGCGCTCTGGTGCCCTTGATCACTCCACTGATCAACGGCCAGACGGTGGAAGTGCTGACGGCCCGCGAGGGCGGCCCTTCGATGGACTGGCTCAACCCGGAGCTGGGCTACCTGCAAAGCCCGCGAGCGCGCGCCAAGGTCCGCGCCTGGTTCAACGCCCAGGCCCAGCAGCAGACCATCGCCAGGGGGCGGGAGCTGGTGGAGCGCTTGCTGCAGCGCGAAGGCAAGACGGCCCTGAAGCTCGACGACCTCGCCGAACGATTGGGTTTCAAGGAGGCCAACGCCTTGTTCGAGGTGGTGGGGAAGGACGAATACTCGCTCAAACAGATCGAGACCTTGCTTCGGCCGCCGCCCGAGGCGCCCGTCGAATCTCAGGACACGGTCACCCTCAAGCGCTCCCGCACCGGGCAAAGCGGCGTGCTGGTGGTGGGCGTGGAGTCCTTGATGACCAGCCTGTCACGCTGCTGCAGGCCGGCGCCACCGGACGAAATCGGCGGCTTCGTCACCCGTGGCAAGGGCGTGGCCATCCATCGCGCTGACTGCAGCAACTTCCGCCACATGAGCAGCACCAACGCCGACCGTGTGATCCCGGTGCAGTGGGGGCGAGCCGAAGGCGGCGCCGAGGCCGCACCGCGCGCCGGGCGAGGCCCATCGGCGTCCGCTGGCGCCCTGTACCCGCTGGACGTGGTCATCGAGGCGTCGGACCGGCAGGGTCTGCTGCGGGACATTTCGGAGGTCTTCGCCAAGGAGCGCGTCAACGTCACGGGCGTGAACACCCGCAGCGTGAAGGACAGCACTGGCGGCACCGCATGGATGACCTTCACGGTGGAAGTCCCTGACACCCGACGCTTGCAGCAGGTGCTGCGCCAGGTGGCCGAGGTGACGGGCGTTCGCAGCGCCCGCCGGCGTTGATGCGACTTGCGCGCCATGCGTTAGTCCTTGCGGTTCTTCGCGCAGCGTCCCTTGGCGCCCATTCCAGGGGGCTGGAAGGGTGCCCGCTGGTATACTTCTGTGCTTGATGTAGGCGCGTAGCTCAGCTGGTTAGAGCACCACCTTGACATGGTGGGGGTCGTTGGTTCGAGTCCAATCGCGCCTACCAGATACAAGCCCAAGCAAGTCGTTGATTTGCTTGGGCTTTTCGGTTTCTGGAGGTGTCCCGAAAGTGTCCGTTGGGACGAGTTTCGGGCGAATGCTTTCGGATTGCCCCCCATGGCGGCCACCAAAGGGCTAGCGTGCTGCCTTGATCGCCCCTGGAATCCACCGCCCAAGCACTTGACCCGCTCGCCTCCACGCCTGATCACGCTGACGCTGCTCACCGCGCTGTCAGCACTGACGCTGAACATGGTTCTGCCGTCGCTGCCCTCTATGGCCCGCGACCTGGCCGCGCGCGAGTCGGTCACGGCGCTGGTGGTTTCAGGCTACATGGTGGCTTCGGCGCTGTTCCAGCTGGGCCTGGGGCCCATCTCCGACCGCTTCGGCCGCAGGCCGGTGATGCTGGGTGCCTTGCTGCTGTACATCTTCGCGTCGCTGGGCTGCCTGCTGGCGCCTGACGTGACCGTGTTGCTGGCCTGCCGGGTGCTGCAGGCCGTGATCGTCGCTGGTACGGTGGTGTCCAGCGCGGCCATCCGCGACCAGCATTCGGCCGTCGAGTCAGCCGCCAAGCTGAGCCTCATCGGCTCGGCGATGGCCGTGGCGCCCATGCTGGGGCCTGTGCTGGGGGGCGTGCTGGACGTGAGCCTGGGCTGGCGTGCCGTCTTTGCGCTGTATGCCTTGCTCGGCGGCGCCCTGTGGCTGCTGACCTGGGCCGATATGGGCGAAACGCGTGCCCCGGCGCTGCCTGCGCCGCGCCTGGCGGACTGGGTGGACTTGCTGCGTTCCAGTCGCTACTGGGCCTACGTCCTGTGCACGGCATTCACTGTGGGCGCCTTCTACGTGTTCGTCACTGGCGTGCCCTATGTGGGCAAGGCCGTCTGGGGTCTGTCGCCCGCCGAGGTGGGCCTGGGCGTGGGGTCCATCACAGGGGGCTATCTCGTTGGGGCAGCCATCAGCGCGCGCCAGGCACGCCGGCTGGGCGTGGGCGTGCTGCTGGTGGCAGGCCGGGTGGTGGCCGTGCTGGGCATGGTGCTGGGCCTGGGGGTGTTCGCTGCAGGTGCCTCGCACCCGTTGGCACTGTTCGGTCTGACGCTCTTCATCGGCCTGGGCAATGGTCTGACGCTGCCCAGTGCCCATGCCGGTACCTTGTCTGTTCGCCCGCCATTGGCCGGCACGGCCGCGGGGCTTGGTGGCGCGCTGGTGATGGCCTTTGGGGCGGTGCTCAGCACGCTCACCGCGCTGGTGGTGGAGGGTTCGCCGACGCCTGTTGCCTTGCTCACGCTGCTCACGGCTTGCGTGCTGTTGTCGCTGGTGGCGGCGCTGGTGGCCCTGCGCCATCCCGAGGCCGCTTAGCCCTGCACGGGTGCAAAGCTCAAGACGGGCGTTGCCAAGAAGGCCGGCAAGGCCTGAGGGTCTGACTGGGCTGTTTTCTGGTGGTCAACGCCTTTATGGAGCCCCCCAGCCTGCCCGCCAAGGCGATTTGAGGCATTCTTCGTGCTTTCGCATCGGCACCGATGCGATGTATCCACGCCAAGGGAGGCTGCCGATGATCACCCCACACGACCTGGCCCAGAGCCTGGACCTGCCCAAACGCGCGGTGGCGCTGGTGCTGGCAGGCGGACGCGGCAGCCGGCTCAAGAGTCTGACCGACAACCGCTCCAAGCCCGCGGTGTACTTCGGCGGCAAGTTCCGCATCGTGGACTTCGCGTTGTCGAATTGCCTGAACTCGGGCATCCGGCGCATTGGCGTGATCACCCAGTACAAGAGCCACAGCCTGCTGCGTCACCTGCAGCGGGGCTGGGCCTTCCTGCGGCCGGAGATGAACGAGTTCGTCGACTTGTTGCCCGCGCAGCAACGGGTGGACGAGGAGTCTTGGTACCGCGGTACGGCCGACGCCGTGTACCAGAATCAGGACATCCTGGCCGCCTATGGCGCCGACTATGTCGTGGTGCTGGCCGGCGACCATGTTTACAAGATGAACTACGCGGTGATGCTGGCCGACCACGTGGCCATGGGCCGC
>CAYSOD010000109.1:0-9662 GCA_964432385.1 uncultured Rubrivivax sp. | reverse complement strand
GGTGTATGGCCTGCGGCCGTCGTTCGGTCGGGTGCCGGCCTTTCTGCCCAGTGCCAAAGAGGAGCGTCCGGTGTCGATGGCCATGATGTCCGTGCAGGGCCCGCTGGCCCGCCATGTGGCCGACCTGCGCCTGGCCCTGGCGGCCATGAGCCCAGGCGATTCGCGCGACCCCTGGTGGGTGCCCGCACCACTGGCGGGCCCGGCCCTGCCCAGGCCGCTGCGGGTGGCCATGACGGTGCAAGGCCAGGGCGCGCCGGCCGACCTGGCGGTGGTGGCTGCCGTGCGTCAGGCCGGCGCGCGGCTGGCCGACGCTGGTTACCTGGTGGAGGAGGTGGAGCCGCCCGACCTGGGTGAAGCCCACCGGCTGTGGAATCTGGTCGCTAACGACGAAGCCCGGTTCTTCATGTGGCCCGCCATCGAGCAACTGGGTGACGAGGGCGTGCGCCGGTCGTTCGGCTGGATGCTGGCCGATTCACCTGTGTTGGATCACGCGGCGCACCTCAAGGCCTTTGCGCGGCGCAGTACGCTGATTCGCCGCTGGCAGGTTTTCATGGAGCGCTATCCGCTGGTGCTGGGGCCGGTGTCCGGCGAGCCACCGTTCCCCTGGGGCCTGGACGTCGAAAGTGCCGACACGATGGCCAGGGTGCTGCGCGCGCAGGAATCCCAATTTGCGTTGCCGCTGCTGGGACTGCCTGGCCTGTCGGTGCCCACCGGCCTGGTCGGCGCGGTGCCCATGGGCGTGCAGCTGACGGCACCGCGCTTCCGCGAAGACCTGTTGTTTGACGCAGCCGAAGTGATCGAGGCTCACTGCCCTGCGATGACGCCGATCGACCCGCGCTGATCAGGTGGCGATCTGAGACGCAGTGCGCAGCGACTGAAGCTCAAGCCTGTTGCGTAGCTCAGCAACTCAGTGACTGCCTTGGGCCAGTTCCAGTCGTTGATGCGGACCCTTGCCCTTGTCAGTACTCCGGAAGACTCGACCCGATAGGGCTTGCACAGTTCGATATCTCAGAGCCGGGGTCACCCGATCACCCCAGCGCACAGGCCTTCAGACTTGCTGCGGTGCGGCCCGCTCTTGAGGGTGCTGGCGAACACTGGCAAAGTCCCGCAGGCTGGCGTCGAGTTCGCTCACCACCTGCGCCCAGTCGGCGTTGTCGGCGATGCCCTCGCGCAGGAAGCGCGACTGCGCTGCGCTCCAGAACGGCGCATCGGCCAGCGCTGTGCTGGCGGGCAGGGGCCGGTGGCGCGCCAGAAAGGCTGCGATCTCGGCGGGCTGGTCCGCCAGACCCAATTGGCGGAACAGGTCACCGAGGCGGTGGACGGGCGGTTCCATCGCGCCACGCTACCCACCGTGCCGCGGGTGTCCCAGACGCTCACGCTGCACGGGTGTCAGCACCTCAAGGATGCGTTTGCGGGCTTGCAGGTGCAGCTCGAAAACTTGGCGATGCGCTGCGGCCATCGCGTCGTAGGTGCGTCGATCTTCGGGTTCATCCGCGGGTGCGACCTGGGCCGGCGGCGGCTCCCGCGGCGCCTGGGCCGCGCGCAGGATCTCCAGCCCTCGCTGGCGGGCATCGCTGCGGATCTCGTCGATACGGGATTGCTGCTCGGCGTTCAGGCCCAGACCATCCAGCGGGGCCATCAGGCCGACCATTCCCAGCTGGCCCATCGTGCCCTGCCGCATGGCACCCATCGGGTTCAGTGCGCCCAGGCCCCGCATCGGGCCAGGGCCACCTGGGCCCTGCATGGATCCATGCATCCGCCCATGCATGTGTTCGTGCATTTGTTCGTGCATCGGCCCCTGGTGGTCCATCGTCCCCATCTGGCCCATCATCCCCGTGGGGCCGGCACCACTGCCATGAGCTGTAGGCGGTGGGCTTTCCCCTCCATGGGGCCCTGGTCCGTAGTGACCGCATGCGGTCAAGGTCAGCGCACTGCAGACAGCAACGATCGGCTTGAGGCGTCTCATGTCATTCGGCTCCCATGACTGAACAGCAGGGGAGCTTGCGCCGGCACCCGGCGCGGCCGTTGACCGGCCTCACATCAGGTGCCGACAGCAGCCGCAGTGCCTACAGTTTGTCCAGCGGATAGATCGGCCGGCGCACATGCTGGAAGGCCAGCAGGTCGTAGTCGGACGTGCACACGCCGGTGCCGGCGCACTCCACCACGGCGTGGGCCAGCGAGCGCAGGCCGGCGCGCCAGTGCACGCGGCTCTTGAGCATGACAAAGCGCTTGCGTTGAGGCGCGATGCCCACGGCGGTGAAGGCCGCCAGGTCGTGCGGCTCCACGTGATTGGAGATGACCACGATCTCCACCTTGCCCGTGTCCAGCACGGCGGTGAGCCCCATGTCGTTGTGTTCGCCGGCGGCCATCGGCCCCTGGTTGCGGTAGCGCCCGTCGCACACCAGCTTGACCCGACCGGTCACGGTGCGCGGCTGGCCCTTCAGGCCGATGGAAGGCATGTCCAGCTTGCCCCCCAGCGACAGCGTGATCTCGGCGCCAATGCCGGCGGTCTCCATCGCCAGCGCCGCCTCGGGGTCGAAGACGGCGAAGGCGGCCACGTCCTCCAGGCCGGCGTCCAGGATGGCGCCCAGCACCGTCATGGTGTCCATGGTGCCGCCACTGGCGCAGTTGTCGCTGTGGTCCAGCAGCACCACCGGGCCGCTGCCTGGCGGCTTGGCCGCGGCCAGGGCCTGCGCGCGCGCCATGGAATCGGCCAGTGGCTCGATGCGGTAGACGAACTGCTCACGTGCCGCCCAGGCCATGGCCAGCAGCTCGTCGCACCAGCGACGCGCCAGGGCCTCGTCGCCATCGGTGACCACCACGGCCGAGAGACCGGCGTATTCGATGTCCGCATTCGGAAAGCCCACGAAGACGCTGGCGCTCAAGGCACCCTGCGCCTCCATTTCTTTGCAGCGGGCCTGGATCTCCTTGTTGGGGGAGTCGTCCGAGCCCTGGCGCATCACGTGGGGCAGCATGGGCTGGCGGCCCCAGGCCATGGTGGGCCGGGCCTTGCCGGCCAGTTGCGCGAGGATGGCGCGGCCGGCCCGCAGCCCGGTGCCGTGCATGTCCACGTGCGGGTAGGTCTGGTAGCCGGCGATGGCCGTGGCGCACTGGGCCATGCCGTCGTAGAGGTTGGTGTGCATGTCCAGCGCCACGCCGATGGGCACGTCGGGCGCGATGGTGCGGATGCGCCGTAGCAGTTCGCCTTCTCCGTCCTCATGGCTTTGCGTGACCATGGCGCCGTGCAGGTCCAGCAGCACGGCGTCGCAGCCGCGTGCCACCGCCGCGCAGATGCGGCTGGCGATGTGCTCGAAGGCGGCGTCTTCCACATGGCCGCTGGGCCAGGCCGAGGCGGCGATGGGCACCTCGATCTCGGCACCCACTTCTTCAGCCAGCTGCAGAAAGGCGCCCAGGGCCGAGCCGGTGCCCTTGTACGCGCGGATGGCCTCCTCGCCTTCAGGCGGCAGCGGGCCCTGGCTCGAGAAGCGTGCGATGGGCGTGGGTACGGGCGAGTAGGTATTGGTTTCGTGCTTCATCTGGGCGATGACGAGCTTCATGGGGACGGTTCTCCTGCAACGGTGGGGCTCACGCCGGGGACAAGGCGATTCTGCACGGCAAGCCATCCGTGGATTCCCCTGTGCCGCTGCGGGACGGTCTCCCGCAAGATGGGGAACGCCCGATGGACGGGCGCTGCCCCCGAAACTTGGCTGATGCCTGTACCGACATGACCGCTTTCTCTGACCTTGCCGACTGCACGGCCACCGAGCTGCTCGCCCTGTACCGCAGCGGCCAGGCTTGCCCCGTGGAAGCCACTCGGGCTGTGCTGGATCGGATTGACCGCCTCAACCCCACGCTGCTCGCGTTTTGCCACGTGGCGCATGAGGAGGCCTTGGCTGCG
Source organism: uncultured Rubrivivax sp. (assembly GCA_964432385.1). Taxonomy (GTDB): domain Bacteria; phylum Pseudomonadota; class Gammaproteobacteria; order Burkholderiales; family Burkholderiaceae_C; genus Rubrivivax. The sequence goes on along the minus strand of CAYSOD010000109.1, from coordinate 5,764 downwards.
GCTCGGGCGAGCGCAGACCGCTGGACGCGCGGTGAGCCCCGTGGCGCGCTCGACGGCGTGCCGGTCTCGATCAAGGACCTGATCCTCACCCGGGGCTGGCCCACGCGCCGTGGCAGCCGCACCGTCGACCCCGCCCAGCCCTGGGACGTGGACGCCCCTGTCACGGCGCGCCTGCGCGAGGCCGGTGCCGTGCTGCTGGGCAAGACCACCACGCCGGAATTCGGCTGCAAGGGCGAGACCAATTCGCCGCTCACCGGCCTGACGCGCAACCCCTGGAACCTGGCCAAGACGCCGGGAGGTTCCTCGGGCGGTGCGGCCGCGGCAGTGGCTGCCGGCATGGGGCCGATCGGCATTGGCACCGACGGTGCCGGCAGTGTGCGCATCCCGGCTGCCTTTTGCGGCAACGTCGGTCTCAAGCCCAGTTTCGGCCGCGTGCCGGCCTACCCGCTGTCACCCTTCGGCACCGTGGCCCATCTCGGGCCTCACACCATGAACGTGCGCGATACCGCCCTGGCGCTGACCGTGATGAGCCAACCCGATGCACGTGACTGGACCTCGCTGCCGCCGCAGGGCCGGGACTACACCGTGGGCCTGGAGGACGGTGTACGCGGCCTGCGCGTGGCCTGGTCGCCCCGGCTGGGCTACGCCCAGGGCGTGGACCCGGAGGTGGCGGCTGCGTGCGAGCAGGCGGTGCGCCACTTGGTGGATCTGGGGGCGCATGTCGAGGCCGTTGACCCGGGCTTCGATGACCCGCTGGACATCAGCATCGGCCTGTGGTTCGTGGGCGCCTGGACGCTGTGGAACACCCTCACGCCCGAACAGCAGGCCGTCACCGACCCCGACTTTGCCACCGAGGCCCAGGCCGGCAGCGCCTACAGCGCGCTGGACGTGCAGCGCCTGAACCTGCGGCGCGGTGCTCTGGGCTCGCACATGCGGCAGTTCATGCAGCGTTTTGACCTGCTGGTCACGCCCAGCGTGGCGGTGACGGCTTTCGATGCCCGGCCTGCCGGCCAGGTGGCCATGACGGCGCAGGCCATGTTGGGCTGGACGCCCTTCAGCTACCCCTTCAACCTGACCCAGCAGCCGGCCATCACCGTGCCCTGCGGGCTCAGCAGCCAGGGGCTGCCCATCGGGCTGCAGCTCGTGGGGCCCATGTTCGACGATGCGCTGGTGCTCCGGGCGGCACGCGCCTTCGAGTCGGCTTGTCCGGTGAGAAGACCCGCCGCCCCTTAGGACCGGCGGTTCAGCGTTTATGCTCCCGGCCCGTTCACGGCGTGGGCAGGGGTCAAGCCCTGCGCCTCTGTCCAGAGTCTTCGGAGTTTCACCATGCGTACCCAGGTCGCCATCATCGGCGCGGGCCCCTCGGGCCTGTTGCTCGGACAACTGCTGCACAAGGCCGGCATCGACGCCGTGATCCTGGAGCGTCAGAGCGCGGACTACGTGCTGGGCCGCATTCGCGCTGGCGTGCTGGAGCAGGTGACCATCGACCTGCTGGACGAGGCCGGTGTGGGCCAGCGCATGCACGCCGAAGGCCTGGTGCACGACGGCGTGCAGTTGCTGTTCGGCGGAAAGCGTCACCGCCTGGACCTGGACCGCTACAGCGACGGCCGGCACGTCATGGTCTATGGCCAGACCGAGGTGACGCGCGATCTCATGCAGGCGCGGCAGGCCGCGGGCCTGAGCACCGTCTACAGCGCCCAGGATGTGAGCGTGCACGACTTCGACACCGATCGCCCGAGGGTGCGCTACGTGGTCGATGGCGTGGCCCATGAACTGGAGTGCGATTTCATCGCCGGTTGCGACGGCTTTCACGGTGTGTGCCGCGCCAGCGTGCCGCGCAACGCCATCACCGAGTTCGAGAAGGTCTATCCCTTTGGCTGGCTGGGCCTGCTGTCGGACACGCCGCCCGTCAACGAGGAGCTGATCTATGGACGCGGCCCGCGTGGCTTCACGCTGTGCTCCATGCGCAGCATGACGCGCAGCCGCTACTACCTGCAGGTGCCGCTGACCGACAAGGTGGAGCAGTGGAGCGACGACGCTTTCTGGGACGAGCTGCGCCGGCGCCTGGACCCCGAAGCGGCCGAGCGCCTGGTCACCGGCCCGTCGCTGGAGAAGAGCATCGCCCCGTTGCGCAGCTTCGTCACCGAGCCTATGCGGTTCGGTCGGCTCTTCTTGGCAGGCGACGCGGCGCACATCGTGCCGCCTACGGGCGCCAAGGGCCTGAACCTGGCAGCTACCGACGTGAAGTACTTGAGCGCAGCGCTGATCGAGGTCTTCCAGGAACACAGCAGCGCCGGTATCGACCACTACAGCGCGCGCTGTCTGCGACGCATCTGGCGCGCCGAGCGCTTCAGTTGGTGGTTCACATCGCTGATGCACAACTTCCCCGAGGACGGCCCCATCCAGGCGCGGCTGCAGGACGCCGAGCTGGACTACCTCTTCCACTCCGAAGCCGGCCAGCGCACGATGGCCGAGAACTACGTGGGGCTGCCGCTGAACTTCGGGGAGTGAGGGCAGGGCGCCCGGGCCCGCGCATCGACTCGGACCTCGGGCGGGTGGGGCGGGTCAAGCAGCTCAGCGTGTCCGGCTGTCAGCGCACCAGCGGCACGCTGCGGGCCGGACGGCGCAAGGTGACCTTGGACTGACCCTGCGGCGCAGCCACCTGCACGTGGATGCGCTGGATGCGGCGGTAGGCATCGAACAGGCCGACATCCAGGGTGCGCAGTTGCGCCGGCTGGGCGCACTGGAAGGTGTAGCTGGCTTCCAGGTCGGCGTGCTCGGCGCCGCCTTTCTGGGCGGTTGGGGGCGTGGCAGGCGCCGCCCCCGACTTTGTGGACGAGTTGGCGGCTGCCCTGGATGCTGGCTCCAGCACTGGGGCCGACACCTCGGCTTTGACCAGTTGACACTGCGCGGCCGCGTCCGGGGCGAACAAGGGCGTGCCCTGCTGCGGCTGGCGAAGCCTGGCAAGCACCTCCGCCGCGGCCTTGCGTTCTGCGTCGTTACGAGGCGCGCGCTCGAAGCCCAGCCAGTTGTCCAGCGCAGCGACCATCTCGATGTTGAGGGTGGAGCCTTCGACGCTGACGTCCAGCCGGACCACGCCATGCTCGTGCGGCTTGCAAGCGCCGCTGGTGGCTAGGCTGGCCAGCAGCACGGTGCCCAGGAGGCGGCACAGCAGGCGCTTCTTCATGGTTGGCGGTGCGTTGTGCCCGTCGGGGAGCCCTCGGTCTTCTGCGCGCGTTGGGTGACACGGGCTTCCTGAGGCGCTTCCTGGCCGCACTCCTGGCAACGTCCGTACAGCGTCAGGTCGTGGTCTTCCACGGTGAAGCCTTGGGGCGCCAGCCGACCCAGGTCGCCGGGGCAGGCGTGCACGTCGAACACCCGCTGGCACTGACGGCATTGGAAATGGTGGTGATGCCGATGCCCCACCACCTCGAATCTCGGGTTTTCGCCCGGCAGGTTCACGGCCTGGAGTTCGCCTTCCTCGACCAGCGCCTTGAGATTGCGGTAGACCGTGGCGATGCCCAGCCCGGGCACTTCTGTGCGGGCGGCCTCCAGCACCTCCTGTGGCAGCAACGGGCGTTGGGCATGAGCAATCGCATCGCGGATGGCGCTGCGCTGGCGGGTGTTGCGTTCCATGCATGGAGGTTAACGGAATTGACTGCCGCGCATGATCACATGATAACGAGTTACCATTATGAAAAGTGATGTGTAGCTTCAAGTACGCCACACAGCACCTGATCTCAAGGAGAACCTTCCCATGACCTTTGCGCATCAGACAGGCTGGAACCGAATGCCCGCCACCCGGGTGGCCATGGCTGCGGGCCTTCTCGGCCTGTGCGGCGGCGTCTTTGCTCAAGCCAAGCCGGGTTGGCAGTTTGGCGCCGTGCTCGACATCACCCACACCTCGCAGGCGCTGGCCCAGGGCTCGCGTGACAAAGGGTTGCAGCTCGGCCACAGCGACTTGTCGGCTGCCGGGCCGCTCGGCGCCTGGTTCAAGGCGCAGGTCAACGCCGTGGTGGCCACCCACGAGGGCAAGCTGGAGAAAGAGATCGAGGAAGCCTGGATCCAGACCACACGCCTGCCTGGGGGCCTGCAGGCCCGCGCCGGCCGCTTTGCCTCCCAGGTGGGTTATCTGAACCAGCAGCACCCGCATGTGGACGATTTCGTGGAGCGGCCCTTGCTCTACCGCGGATTCTTCGGCGGTCATTGGAATGACGATGGCCTGCGGCTGAACTGGACGGCGCCCACGCCGTTCTACCTGATGGTGGGCACTGAAGCCTTCCGGGGCCAGCGGCTGGTGGAGGAGGTGGCAGGGCCTGCGCGCCGCGTGGGGGCCACCACTTTCGTGGTCAAGACCGGCGCGGACCTCAACCGGTCGCACAGCTGGCAACTGGGCCTGTCGCACATCCGCAATACCCGTGAGGCCTTGGTCGAAGACCATGAGGAAGGGGCCGAAGAGGGTGCTCACGAGCATGAGCACGCCCATGGCCATGGCGCAGCCTTCAGCGGCCGCCGCACCTCGATGGTGGACTTCACCTGGAAGTGGGCCCCGGGCGGCAACAACCGCGACCAGCAAGTGCGCGTGGGCCTGGAGGTCGCACGCATTTCCGGGTTGGGGGTGGCCTTCGCCAGCACCGACAAGCACCAGGCCAGCGCGCTGTCCGTGGTGTGGCGTTTTCGGCCGGAGTGGGAAGTCGGTGCCCGCTGGGACCGCCTGCGTGTGCGCATGGCGCATGACGGAGAGGTGCATGGCGGCCAGTTGAACGAACAGGCCCTGATGCTGGCGTGGAAGCCCAGCCACATGCAGGCCCTGCGCCTGCAGGTCACCACTCAGCGCGACGCAGTGGAATTCGACAACCCGGCACGGCGGGCGTGGCAACTGCAGTACGTCCTGGCCTTCGGGGCACACGGTGCGCATGCGTTCTGAACCCGTGGGGCGGTCAGCGCGCGGTGCCGGGCTTGGCCTGAGGCCTGTGTTGGCGCGCGTGGCGGCAGCGGGGGTGGCCCTGCTCAGTGCCCTGTGGGCCTTCCCGGCATCGGCCTTCACCGTGTTCGCCTGCGAGCCGGAGTGGGCGGCGCTCACGCGCGTGCTGCTGCCTTCGGCCCGGGTGCACGTGGCCACGCATGTCGGCCAGGACCCGCACCACATCGAGGCCAGACCGGCGCTGATCGCGCAGTTGCGCGCCGCAAACCTGGTGGTCTGCACAGGGGCCTCGCTCGAGTCCGGCTGGCTGCCCACGTTGCAGGAGCGCTCTGGCAACCCCAGGGCGCGTGAAGTCTTCTTCGCGGCCGACCATGTGGAGTTGATCGACCCCCAGCCCGGTGCCATCGGCACTCCCTGGGCGGGGGATGTGCATGCCGAGGGCAACCCCCACCTGCACCTGGACCCGCGCCGGCTGCTGCAGGTGAGCCGGGCGCTGGGGGAACGGCTGGCCAAGGAACTTCCTGCGGAGCGCACGGCCATCGAGCAGCGCGGCCGCGCCTTCGAGGCCACCTGGCGCCAGCATCTGGCCGATTGGGAGCGCCGCGCAGCGCCGCTGCGCGGGCGCCGCATCGCGGGCCAGCACAGCACCTTCGGCTACCTGTGGCACTGGCTGGGGGTGCAGCCACTGGCCGATCTGGAGCCCAAGCCCGGCATGTCCCCCACCCCGGGCCACCTGCAGCGCCTGCTGGAGGGCCTGCGGGCCTCGCCGCCGGCGGCGGTGGTGATCGCCTCGTACCAGGACCCACGGCCAGGGCGCGGGCTTACCCGGCAGCGCTCCTC
>CAYSOD010000108.1:3894-9683 GCA_964432385.1 uncultured Rubrivivax sp. | reverse complement strand
CGAGACCTCGCTGACGGTACCCGGCATCCGCTTCGTCATTGATTCCGGTCTGGCACGCGTCAAACGCTACAGCTACCGCAGAAAGGTGGAGCAGCTGCAAATCGAAGCCGTCAGCCAGGCCGCGGCCCAACAGCGTTCAGGCCGCTGCGGGCGGGTGGCCGATGGCGTGTGCATCCGCCTCTACGACGAACAGGACTTCGCCGGGCGGCCCCGCTTCACCGACCCCGAAATCCTGCGCTCCTCGCTGGCCGGCGTCATCCTGCGCATGAAGGCCCTGCGCTTGGGATCGGTGGAGGACTTCCCCTTCCTGGAAGCGCCACCGCGCAAGGCGATCGCTGACGGCTACGCCCTCCTGGGCGAGCTCAACGCGGTGGACGACGCCAACGAGCTGACCGCCATCGGCCGCGAGCTGGCACGCCTGCCACTGGACCCGCGCGTGGGCCGCATGATCTTGGAAGCCCGGGACCGCCAGGCGCTGGCCGAGGTGCTGGTCATCGCCTCGGCGCTGAGCGTGCAGGATGTGCGAGACCGGCCGCTCGAAGCCGCGCAGGCAGCTGACGAAAAGCACCGCAAGTTCGACGACGAGAAGTCGGAGTTCACGGGCTACTTGAAGCTGTGGAACTGGATCGAAGAGGGCAGGGGACACGCGGGGCATGGCGCCTTGCTGGGGCACCAAGCGCCAGCGGAAGCTCGGCCGCCGGCCAAGCCCCGTCCTGAAGCTGCCTCATCCACCCCCCACAAGCTCAGCCACCGCCAGCAAGAGCAGCGCTTGCGCGACAGTTTCGTCAACCCGCGGCGGGTGCGCGAGTGGCGTGACATCCACACCCAGCTGCATACCGTGGTGGCCGAGCACGGTTGGCGCTTGAACGGCGTGCCGGCCACCTACGAGCAGATCCACCTGTCCATGCTGGCGGGGTTGCTGGGCAATGTGGGCTGCAAGTCCGACGATGAGGACTGGTACCTGGGCGCGCGCGGCATCAAGTTCTGGCGTCACCCCGGGGCGCACTTGTCCAAGAAGCCCGGGCGCTGGCTGGTGGCAGCCGAGTTGGTGGAGACCACGCGTCTGTTTGGCCGCGGCCTGGCGGCCATCGAGCCGCAATGGATCCCTGGCGTGGCCGGCCACCTGCTCAAGAAGCAGCTGCTGGAACCGCATTGGGAGAAGAAGGCCGCGGAGGTGGTGGCGCTGGAGCGCGCCACGCTGTACGGCATCGTGGTTTACAGCAACCGGCGGGTGAACTACGGTCTGGTGGACCCCGCGGCCGCACGCGAGATCTTCATTCGCGAGGCGCTGGTGCAAGGGGAGTGGGAGACCAAGCTGCCCTTTCTGGCGCACAACCAGCGCCTGATTCGGCAGGTGCAGGAGCTGGAGCACAAGGCGCGCCGTCAGGACGTGCTGGTGGATGACGAGCTCATCCACGCCTTCTACGACCAGCAGCTGCCGAAGGACGTGTGCTCGGGCGTCAGCCTGGAACGTTGGTACCGCAGCGAGGTGCGCCGCCAGCCCGAACTGCTCAAGCTGACCCGCGAAGAATTGATGCGCCACGAGGCCGCAGGCATCACCGCCTCGGCCTTCCCTCGCACGGTGCGTTTGGGCGGCATCGACTGCGCCGCCACCTATTTGCACGAACCAGGTGATCCGCGCGACGGCCTGACCGTCACGGTGCCGATCTACGCCTTGAACCAGGTATCCGAAGAACGCTGCGACTGGCTGGTGCCCGGCATGCTCAAGGACAAGGTGCTGGCGTTGATGAAGAGCCTGCACCAGCGCCCGCGGTCGCGCCTGGTGCCGCTGCCGGAGTCTGCCGCTGCGTTCTGTGACGAGGTGCCCTTTGCGCAGGGGCCCCTGGTGGACGCGTTGCTGAAGTGGGCGCGCGACAAGACCCAGCTGCCCCTGCAGCGCAACGACTTCAAGCTGGACACCCTGCCGGCGCACCTGTTCATGAACCTGCGGGTGGTGGACGAACACGGCAGGCAACTGGGCGTGGGCCGGCACCTGCCCTCGCTGAAAGCCGAATGGGGCTCGCAGGCCCGCTCGGCCTTCCAGGCCTTGGCCTCCCTCAAGCGGGCTTCCAACGCGACGTCACCATCGCCCAATCAGTCAGGGGTGCGTGCTGAAGTGGTGAATGCGCAGGGAGCTGCGCCCGCTGCCGCCCCAAGTGCCCCTCAGGCCGCCACTGCCGCCGCCACCACCACCACTGACACCACCGCCACCACGACCTACACCGCCTGGACCTTTGGGGAGCTGCCGGAACTGATGGAATTGCCCAAGGGCGGCCAGGTCCTGATCGGCTTTCCCGCCCTGGTGGACCGCCTCACCCATGTGGAGATCGAGGTTTTCGACGAACCCGAAGCCGCTGCACTGCGTCATCGCTCGGGCCTGCGACGTCTGGTGGCCCTGCAGATCCGAGAGCCGCTGAAGTACCTCGAGAAGAACATCCCGGACCTGCAGAAGATGGCGGCCTGCTACATGCCGCTGGGCACACTGGAGGAGCTGCGCGGACAGATCATCGAGGTGGCGCTGGATCGAGCGTTTCTGGCCGAACCCTGGCCCACCGACGCCGGCGCTTTCGCCCGGCGCATCGAGGAAGGCCGCACGCGGCTTACCCTGATCGCGCAGGAGGTGGCGCGTCTGACTTTGGGCGTGTTGAGCGAGTTCGCGGCCGCCTCGCGCAAGCTCAAGGACAGCCGGCCCCCCAAGGACGTGGCTGAGGACGTGTCCGCACAGCTGCAGCTACTCTGCAGCAAGCGGTTTCTGGCCACCACGCCCTGGCCGGCGTTGCAGCACTTGCCGCGCTATCTGAAGGCCATCACCCTGCGCCTGGACAAGCTGCGCGCTGACCCGGCCCGAGATGCCACAAGACTCGCGGAGCTGAAGCCGCTCGAACAGCGCTACCTGCGCAGGCTCTCCGAGCTGAAGGGCGCGCAGGACCCCAGGTTGCAGGAGTACCGCTGGCTGCTGGAGGAATTGCGGGTGAGCCTCTTCGCACAGGAACTGCGCACGCCCCAGCCCGTGAGCGTCAAGCGTCTGGACAAGACCTGGGCGCAGTTGTCGGGCTGAAGGTGCTTCCATCGGATGGCCGGCGGGTCACTTGGTGAATGTACCGAGGGTTCGCCGCAACCAACCCCTCTACCATCGTCTGCCTGCAGATCATGTGCCGAGGCGCACGGCGTGACGGGTGCCGCGAGGCGGATCGTTTCAACTCACTATGAACCTGTACGGAGACTTGTCGATGGCACGATGGACGATGAGGGCTGCGGCCCTGGCAGTGGCCGCCCTGGTGGTGGCCTGCGGTGGTGGCGAGAATGCTCCGATCACCTCGGTGAAGGTGATGGGTGACAGCTTGGCCGACAGTGGGACCTTCGGCTTGAAGTTCACCGTGCAGGGTGCGGCCCCGACGGGCGCGGGCTCCACGCCGATCTGGCCGGAGATCGTGAATTCACGCAGCGCCTTGCCGGATCTGTGCCCGGCCTATCGCCAGGGCACCGCGGGGTTCACCAACGCTGCAGGTTGTACCAATTACGCGATCGGCGGCGGGCGTATCAACTACCCGCAGGATGCCAGCAACCCCTTGTCCATCCGCACCCAGTTGGCCCGGGCCGCGAGCGTGCATGGCAGCTACACGGCCCAGGATCTGTTGCTGATCGATGGCGGTGGCAATGACGCGGCCGACTTGGCCGGAGCGTTCCTGGGGGCTCAGACGCCTGCGGGCGCTGCGGCCTACCGTTCGCTGCTCCTGAGCCTGTTGCCCGCCGCCACGGTGGATGGTCTTTTGGCGCAGGGCTCGACGGGTGCTGCCCAGGCCGGTGGCGCGTACATGCAAGCCTTGGCCAACGCTTTTTTTGACTCGATCAAGGCCCAGGCCCTGGACAAAGGGGCTCAAAAGGTGGTGGTCCTGAATGCGCCCGACATCACCCTGACGCCGCGCTTTGCCGCTGTGCTCGCCGGCGTGGCCCAGGCTTCGGGCGGTGGGGCCACGGGCCAGGCGGCTGCCGCACAGGTCCAGGGCGTGATCCGTCAGTGGGTCGGCGCATTCAACGCCCAGTTGGCCTCCAAGTTCAATGGCGTTTCTTCGGTCGCCATCCTGGACTTTTATGCCATCTTCACGGATCAGGTGGCCAACCCCTCGAAGTACGGCTTCACCAACGTCAAGGACACCGCTTGCCCCGTGACGGGCGTGGGCAGCGACGGTCTGCCGAGCTACACCTTCCCGACCTGCACGGCCACGGCCTTGTCGGCCAAGCCGCCGACGGGCGGGACGGCGGACTGGTGGAAGACCTACATCTTCTCCGACGGTTTCCACCCCACCCCCAAGGGGCATGAGCTGATGGCCGGTGAGGTGATCAAGGTGATCACGGCCAAGGGCTGGAACTGATCTCAGGGTGTTGGTTCAGGCGGGCGCCACCACTTCCAGCGCCCGGTCCAGTCCGCCTTCCATGATGGAGAGCATGGCCACTTCGGCCACGGCCGGTTTGGGGTGGTAGGCGATGGACAGGCCAGCGGCTTGCATCATGGGCAGGTCGTTGGCCCCGTCGCCCACGGCAATGGCCTGGGCGGTGGAGATGCCCATCAGCTCACAGACTTCCAACACCACGCGCTTCTTCTCTGCGCCATCGACGATGTCGCCCCAGGGCCGGTCGAACAGGGTGCCGGTGAGCTTGCCGTGGGCCACGCCCAGGGTGTTGGCGCGAGCGAAGTCGAGTTTCAGACGCTGGCGGATGCGCTCGCTGAAGTGGGTGAAGCCGCCTGAGATCAGAAGCGTCTTCAGCCCCGCAGCCTGACAGGCCGCGACGAAGGTTTCCACACCGGGGTTCAGGCGCAGCCGTTCCTCGTACACACGCTCCAGCGCCGACTCGGGCACACCTGCCAGCAGTGCCACGCGACGCCGCAGGCTGTCCTTGTAGTCGGCGATCTCCCCGCGCATGGCGGCCTCGGTAATTTCGGCTACTTCAGCCTTTCGGCCGACCAGGTCAGCGATCTCGTCGATGCACTCGATGTTGATCAGCGTCGAGTCCATGTCGAAGGCGATGAGCTTGAAGTCGGACAACTTCAGCCCAGGCTGAACCCCACGAACCACGAGTCCGCGGGGGCAAGAGGGTTCGTCTGGTCGGTTCATGGCGGCCGCAGTGTAGCGACCGTGAGGTGCGCGATGGTCTGATGCACTGGCAGGCTGGTGGGGACCTTGGTTTGCGGCTTAATTCAGCTCTTCGCGTTTGGTGTTCGCTCTGTTCTTGTGGCCTTGGCGTTGTGTTTCATGTCGATTTTCGTTTGAAGTATACTGAATTCAGAGTTCTTCAACCGTCTTCGCTGTACGCCGTTCAATCATGGTCCATGCACCACTCACTGTCGCCGAGCTGGTAGCCCGCTTTCTCATCGACCGCGGTGTCGACCGCATCTATGGGCTGCAAGGCGGCCACATCCAGCCAATCTGGGACTGGCTGGCGCGGCTGGGGGTGCGCATCATCGACGTGCGCGACGAAGGAGCTGCCGTCCACATGGCGCACGCCCACACCGTGCTGGGTGCAGCGCAGGGCCACAGCCTGGGTGTGGCCATGGTGACGGCGGGACCGGGGGTGACCAACACCGTGACGGCGATGACGCATGCGCATCTGGAACGGGTGCCTGTGCTGCTCATCGGCGGCTGCCCCCCTCGGTTGCAAGAGGATCTCGGGCCTTTGCAGGGCATTGACCACGTGGCCTTGCTGGCACCGGTGACGCGGCATGCGCGCACGCTGCGCGTGGCTGAGCAGATCGCGAGGGATCTGGACAAGGCCTGGTCACTGGCTCAAGG
>CAYSOD010000108.1:0-3794 GCA_964432385.1 uncultured Rubrivivax sp. | reverse complement strand
AGCCGAGGTCTGGTGGACCCTGGCCACGCGGCGGTGGTCGGTGCCGTGCGGGCCAAGGCGATGCAAGAGGCCGACTGCGTGCTGGTGGTCGGACGCAAGCTGGACTACCAGCTGGCCTATGGCTCCCCGGCCGTCTTCCGCCAGGCACGCTTCCTGCGGATCGCTGACCACGCTGATGAATTGCGAGACAACCGGCGTGGCGAGGTGGAACTGCTGGCCGACCCGGCGCTGGCGCTGGGTGCGCTGGCCGAGGCGGTGGGAAGTCCCTCGCCAGACCTGGACGCCACCTGGACGCAGGCCCTGCGCGCCGAGCACCTCAAACGTGCGGCGCGTCACGTCCAAGCCATGCAGGAGGCGCCTGCTGGTCGTGACGGCCATCTGCACCCCAACCGCATCTTCGCGGCCCTGCGCAAAGTGCTGGGGCCGGAGGCCATCACCATCGCCGACGGCGGGGACCTGCTGAGCTTTGCCCGCATGGGCCTGGAGCCGCGCCACTACCTCGATGCGGGCGCCTTCGGCTGCCTGGGTGTGGGCACGCCCTATGGCGTAGCCGCCGCATTGCTGTACCCCGGGCGGCAGGTGGTCACCATCACGGGCGACGGCGCCTTCGGCATCAATGCCATGGAGATCGACACCGCGCAGCGTCATGGCGCCAAGGTGGTGTTCATCGTCTCCAACAACGCGGCCTGGAACATCGAGCGCCTGGACCAGGAGATGAACTACGGCGGCCGCGTGGTGGGCACCACCCTGGCCTGGAGCGACTACGCCGGCATGGCGCGCGCCTTCGGCCTGCATGCTGAGCGGGTGACGGAGCCGGAGCGGTTGGAAGCGGCCATTCGGGAAGCGTTTGACAAGGCGCCTGCCTTGATCGACGTGGTGACCACGCAGGACGCCCTGAGCTCCGACGCCGGCAAGGGCCTGGGCTGGGTGCCCGATCGGCAAGCCTTGACGGCCTGGGACGAGGCCGAGCAGCAGCGCAGGTCTTGAATCATGGGAGAGTTGCTGACGCTTTCCGAGGCGGTGGCGGCGCATGCGCGCTTGCAGCCCCACAAGACCGCTGTGCGGGACTCGCGCCGCAGCCTGAGCTACGCGCAATGGGATGAGCGCGCCACCCGCCTGGCCCAAGGCCTGATCGCCCTGGGCCTGCAGCCCGGTGACCGGGTGGCCTTGCTGGCCTACAACTGCCTGGAGTGGCTGGAGATCTACGTGGCCCTGGCGCGCGCCGCGCTCGTCGCCGTGCCGGTCAATTTCCGGCTGGCCAGGGCCGAGGTCGCCTACATCGTCCAGCACAGCCAGGCTCGCGCCTTCATCGTGCAGGACGCGTTGCGCGGCGTGGTGGAGGGTGTCCGCGGGGAACTAGAGATCGACGCCCGCTGCTATGTTTCGCTGGCGGACGCGCGCGACCATGATGACCACGAGGCTGACCAGGCGTCAAGCCGCAACACAGCCCGTGCGGGCCAGTCTGCACGGTGGCAAGACTACGAAGCCTTGATCGCCGCCGCACCTTCCACGCCCGTCGAGCGAAGGGCCCGGCCACAGGATCTGTTTGCCCTGATGTACACCTCCGGCACCACGGGTCGGCCCAAAGGCGCCATGCGCAGCCACCAGGGCAACGCCCTGATCGCGCTGGCCACGGCACTGGAGTTCGGCCTGTCGCGCGATGACACCGGTCTGCTGGTGATGCCGCTGTGCCATGCAAATTCGCTGTACTTTGGCGTCACCTTCGCGATGCTGGGCGCGACCATCGTCGTGGACGACCGGGCTCACTTCGACCCCGCGGCCTTGCTGGCGCAGCTGGCCCGTGACCGCATCACCTTCACCTCACTGGTGCCCACGCACTACGTGATGATGCTGGATCTGCCCTCCGAGGTGAAAGCCGGGCATGACCTGCAGGCCGTGGGCAAGCTGCTGATCTCCTCGGCGCCGGCGCGCCGGGACACCAAGCTGGCCATCATGGAACTGTTCCCCAACAGCCGCCTGTTCGAGCTCTACGGATCTACCGAGGCCGGTTGGGTCACTGTCCTGCGGCCCGACGAACAGATCACCCACCTCGGCTCCGTGGGGCGCGAATGGGCAGGCTCGGGTGCCATCCGCCTGTTGGATGAGCAGGGCCAGGAAGTGCCCGACGGCGAGGTGGGCGAACTCTTCTCGCGCACGGCCTACGTCTTCGAAGGCTACTGGCTCAACCCCGAAAAGACGGCAGAAGCCTTCCGCGGCGCGTGGTGCTCGGTCGGTGACATGGCACGCAGAGATGCGGATGGCTTCATCCACCTGGTGGACCGCAAGAGCAACATGATCATCAGCGGGGGCGAAAACATCTACCCCTCGGAGGTGGAGGCCGTGCTCGCGAGCCACCCCGGTGTGCAGGATGTGGCCGTCATCGGCATGCCAGACCCAAAGTGGGGGGAGTCAGTCAGGGCTGTCATCGTGCCACGGCCTGGCCACCAGCTGGACGCCTCAACCATGGACGCCTGGTCCCGCCCCAAGATGGCCGGCTATAAGCGCCCAAGGTCATGGACCTTCATCGAGGAACAACAGATGCCTCGCACCGCCACCGGCAAGATCCAGCACCGGCGGCTGCGCGAGATGCAGATGAAAACAGACGAGGTGTCATAGCCTCACGAGGTGCGGGCCTTGAGGCGTGGGCCGCGTGGGCGAATGGGCGCAGCCGAGAAGCGCAGCTGTCAGGGTCGGTGCGCGTAGCGCACTTCGTGAACTGACTCGCCGCGGCTGTTTGAGCGTAGCGTTCGAAGGACGCGAAGCGAGTTCCGCGGCGCGACCCTGGCGGCGAGCATCGCAGGGCACCCCGGCCGCAGGTCGGGGCCAGCCGCCTGAGCCCGGGCGGCCCACGCCTCAAGGCCGGGGCGCCAACCAGACCCCCGTTCAATCAGCGCACCACTGAGCAGATGAGCAGTTGTAGGCGCCCTCAGCACAGCCCACTCCCATCACCCCGCCGCAACCACCGGAGTCCCCAGGCTCCGCAACACATCCCTGATGTACTGCGCCCGGTCCTTCGGATCCTCGAACTCGCGTTCGATTCGCAGCTTGTCGTTGCCCGCCAAGCGCACGTTGCGGTTCTTCTGCACCAGGGCAATGATGCGCGCCGCGTCCACGGGCGGATTGGGGCGGAAGGTGATGCTCATCAGCTTTGGGCCGGCATCGATCTTCTGCACGCCGTAGGGCCGGGCGATCACGCGCAGACGATGCGTGTCAAACAGGGTCTGGCCTTGCGCCGGCAAGCGGCCGAAGCGGTCGGTCAGCTCCTCCAGCAGCGTGTCCAGTTGCTCGGGCTTCTCCGCCGAGGCCAGGCGCTTGTAGAGATTCAGGCGGGTGTGGACGTCACCACAGTAGCTGTCGGGCAGCAGGGCCGGGGCGTGCAGGTTGATCTCGGTGCCGCCGCCGAACACCCCTGTGGGTGACAACAGGTCGGGCTCGCGGCCGGATTTCAGCGCCCGCACCGCCTCGGACAGCATCTCGTTGTAGAGCTGGAAACCCACCTCCATCATGTTGCCGCTCTGGTGGTCACCCAGCACCTCGCCGGCACCGCGGATCTCCAGGTCGTGCATGGCGAGGTAGAAGCCCGAGCCCAACTCCTCCATCGATTGGATGGCCTCCAGCCGCTGCGCGGCCTGCTTGGTCAGGCCCTCCACGTCGGGCACCAACAGGTAGGCGTAGGCCTGGTGGTGGCTGCGCCCCACGCGGCCGCGCAACTGGTGCAACTGTGCCAGGCCGAACTTGTCAGCGCGGCTGATGACGATGGTGTTGGCGCTGGGCACATCGATGCCGGTTTCGAT
>CAYSOD010000107.1:0-9687 GCA_964432385.1 uncultured Rubrivivax sp. | reverse complement strand
CCGGGCTGAACTTGGCCAGCGCGTTGAAAGCCCCACGGAACTTGAAGGCCCCCATACGCTGAAAGTTCTCGGCCTTGAAGAAGACCTGAGCGCCCGTGCGTTCATCGGCCGTGCGCGAGGTGAGCACGGGGGTGCGGTGGGCATGGCCTTGCAGGCGTTGCGCTGCGGCGGCCACATCGTCGAAGGTGATGGCAAGCGTCATGAGGCAGGTTCCGATGACAGTTCAGGAGGATGCTCAGGGCTGGAAACGTGCGCCTTCAGGTGTGGCGTGGCCCGCAGGCGTCAAGATCACGCCTGCGGCCCCTGGAAGCCCTTCTGGCGAAGCGTCAGCACCAAGGTGTCGCGGTAAGCCGGCTGCGCCGGATCCACAGGCTGGATCGGCGTGCTCTCGTGCACCACCCGTTCATCGTCCAGCAGCAGCGCGCTCCAAGGCTCGGTGAGTGTGAAGCGCATGCCCTGAGGCCCACGCGCGTCGAACACACGCGTCTCGGCGCCCTTGACGTTGTGGCGCGCCACCAGCACCACGGCCACCAGGTCCACACCGTCACGGTGCGCTCCCTCGGGCGTGGGGCGGCCGATGCCATCGGTACAGTCAATTCGAAACGGGTGGGACTCCACGAACCATCGGGTGACGCCGGGGCGCAGCGCAGTGGCGCACCCGGCCAAGGCCTGCAGCAACGCCGCAAAGGCCGGCGCCTGGGCCATGGCAGGTGCCATGGGCTCGAACCAGCGCTCGAAACCCCCATGCAGGGCGTTGTACTCCACCGGTTGCCAATGGGCGCGGTGCGGCACCTGCGCCACCTGTCCACCCTCGACCACGAAGCAACTGTGACGGCGCCGCCGGTAGCGGCCACCGTCGCGCAGGTGGGCATCAGGCGGCAGGTCGTTCCAGAAGGTGGAGAGGGCCTGCAGGTCCGTGGGCGCAGCACCAGTCCAGCGGCTGAGCGCGGAGGCGTCCAGCACCGCAAACCCGGCCGAGGCCAGTTGCGGCTGCAGATCAGCCAGTGCGGTGAGCGGTGGCGGCGGCGTCATGCCGCGGCGTAGCGTTGGCGAGCCAGCGCAGCGCCCTCGGCCAGAGCGCGCAGCTTGCCTTCGGCAGCGGCCCGGGTCATGGGCGCGAGGCCGCAGTTGGTGCATGCGATCAGGTGCTGCCGGGGCACGAACTGCAGGGCGCGCCCGATGGTGTCGGCCACCTCCTCGGGCGTCTCCACCTGTTCACTGGCCACATCGATCACGCCCACCATCACGTCCTTGCCCTTGAGCAGCGCCATCAGCTCAGCTGGCACCTGGGAGTGGATGCACTCCAGACTGACCTGGTCGATGGAACTGGCCGCCAGCGCGGGGAACACCTTCTCGTACTGGCGCCACTCGGCGCCCAGTGTCTTTTTCCAGTCGATGTTGGCCTGGATGCCGTAGCCATAGCAAATGTGCACGGCCGTGGTGCAGGTCAGGCCCTGGGCGGCGCGCTCCAGCGCCTTCACGCCCCAGTCCGCCGCCTCGGCCATGTAGACGTTGAAGGCCGGCTCGTCGAACTGGATCACGTCCACGCCATCGGCTTGCAGCGCCAGGGCCTCCTGGTTGAGCAGTTCGGCAAAGGCCATGGCCATCTGGACGCGGTCGCCGTAGAAACGATCAGCCACGGTATCGACGATGGTCATAGGCCCAGGCAGCGTGAACTTGATGCGGCGCTCGGTGTGGGCCCGGAGAAAGCGCGCCTCGGTGGCGTGCACCCGCCCCTTGAGCCTCAGCGGCGCCACCACCTGCGGCACCATGGCCTTGTAGCGGTCGTTGCGGATGCCCATCTCCACCTTGTGCTCGAAGTCGATGCCCTCGACCTGCTCCAGAAAGCCATGCACGAAGTGCTGGCGTGACTGTTCGCCGTCACCGATGACATCCAGGCCCGCGTCCTCCTGGGCCTTGATCCACAGCAGCGTGGCGTCCAGCTTGGCCTGAGCCAACTCGGGGCCTTCGGCCTTCCATTTGGGCCAGAGTTTCTCGGTCTCCGCCAGCCAGGCGGGTTTGGGCAAGCTGCCGGCGATGGCGGTGCTGAACATGGGGGAGGGTCCTTTGAAGTGAAGAAAAGGGTGACGAAACAGTTTGAAGGGAGTCAAGGGCGTGAAGGAGGTGTCGCGTGGCGCGCAGTGGCAGGGCCCTTCAGCCCTGCGACCCGGCAGCAGATGGCCGAGCCAGCAAAGCACGCCGCCAAGCCTGCGGCATCCAGAACTGCCAGCGGGGGGCCCAGCGGGAGGCTCGCGGCAGCATCCATGCCAGCACCGCGCCCGCCAGGCCCAGCCACACCAACCAGACCGCACCACCGATGAGGTCAGACCCGAGGAGCTTGGCCAGCATGAAGGCGACCTCAAACCCCGCCATGGCCAGAGCCAAGGCTACGAGCGAGGGCCGCGCCAGCGACAGGGCCCAGGCCACGAACACCAGCCAGGCGGCGTAGCGCAGGGCGACCAAGGGGCCGGGCACCACCGACAGCGACAGCCAACCCGCCCCCAGCAACACCGCGCCGCACCAATACGGCCAGCGGGCAAAGTCCGCCACGGCCGCCGCGCGGGACTTCAGGTCGATGTAGAAAGCTCCTAGCAGCGTCAAGGCGCCCAGCAGCAGCATGAAAATCGTCATGCCATGGAAGGCCAGCCCCAGGGCTTCCAGCACGCCGGCCACGGCCTGGAAGGTCACCAGCCACAGCAAGGCGGTGACGGCGCCCAGCATCACCGGGCGGCGCAAGCGGATCAACCAGACGACAGCAGCCGCCAAGGGCACGCCGCCCAGGGCCAGCCAGCGCCAATCCAGGCGCAGGCCTGGGGCTGCACGCGCCAGGGTGTCCATGGGCGCGTCGGCAAACAGGTCCAGAGGACGCGCCGCGGGCCACCAGCCCGCCGCCTCCTGCATCTGCCAGACCGTCAGGGCCAGCAGGGGCAGCACCAGATGCGCCCCGAGCACCGCCCGCAGGCCTTGCCCCGAGGCGTGAAAGCGGGAAGTCTTACGCCAGACCACGGCGGTCCAAACCGCAGCCGCGAGCGCGGCACCAACGGGGCCGAACAGCACATGGCCCAATCCCACCGACACGGCCGTGATCGCGGCCGCCAGCAGGGTGATCACGCACTGCCCGACGATCCACCCAGGCGCCTTTTCGGGCGCTGGCGCCGGCTTCTCAGGGCGCGCCTCGATCACGTCGGTGACCTGGATGACCGGGGGCGGCTGGAAGGCCAGTTCCGCCGCGCGGCGCGCGTTCGCATCCTGCAGCGGCTCCAACACTTCGACCTCCACCACCTCAGGCGCCGGGGACGGCGCCGAGGCCGCCTCCTCGGCCGTGGCCGGGTCAGGCGCAGCTGCGGGCTCAGCCTGCTGGGGCTCTCGCGAGGGCTCGGGTTCGGTACTGTCGGTGTCAGCCCTCGCCGAGGGCGCATCGTTTGAACGCGCCGTCAGGTCGGGATGGTCTTCGGCGAAGACTTCATCGCGGGATCGAGACCGCTCCATCGATGGCCCAACGGGCGCTGCCACCACCTCCTCGCGGTCAGCCGGTACTCCGCGGCTTGGAGCTGCGGTGGCATCGCCTGCTGGCGCTTCGCCCGCTGGGCCCGGGGGCAAGGCTTCGGCAGCCGGCTGAGAGGGCGGCGACACACCGGGCAGCGGCGGCAAAGGCGCCTGGGGCTGGCCGTCATCCTCCATGTGGGTCAGCGGCTTGCGCGCGAGCCAGCGCGCCCACAGCGCGTGGGCTGCCTCGGGCCGGATCCAGCCGGCCTGGACCGCGGCGTTCAGATCACCCCAGGCCACGTTCACGGCCGGCACGGTCCTGCGCGCCCCACCGCGCCCGGTACCCGGCGCGGTCTCCGGTCCAACCGCGGAAGGCCCCCCTGGACCAGCGCCCTGAACGGGCGACTCCTCGACGACGCTTCGTGTCGAAGCTTGGGGTCCGGCTGACACCGGTGCCGCGGCAGGCGCGGCCCTTTCTGCGCGGGCCAGGGCTTCCGCACGGCGGGCCACCTCGGCTTGCCGTGCGGCAGCGCGTGCCTGCTCCGCTGCGCGCGCCTGGGCCTGCGCACGGGCCTCAGCCTCTTTGCGCAGCTGCACGCCTTCGGGCGTCTGCACTGTTTCAAAGGGGGTGTCGGCGTGCCAGCTGCGCCCAGCCTTCGGTCGCGCCAGCGGGTCGGCAGGCTTGCCCTGTGCCGGGGGGCGGCTCTGCGGCCCCTGCGGCCCGGACAAGCCCCTCAGATCCTCCTCGGTCAGCCGGCCCGATCGCCGCGGCGCTGAAGCGGGTGACACACCGTCAAACGCCCCCAACTCGGCCAGGCTGGGCAGCGGCCCGCGCCGCACCGCAGGGGGCTTGGGCGAAGATCCCGGCCCCGCGGCGGGGGGTCCTGCAGGCCCGGACGGTGGAGCGCCTGCAGGGGCGGCGGCCGGGTCCGGCGCTGGTGACCCCGGGCGGGCCGGCCGGCTGCCGAAGATCGAAGGTCTCCAACTCGAGGCCATCTTCAGCGCCCGACAGGAATGCCGGCGGACCGGTGCATGACGTGCAGGCCACCCACCGCGTCAACCCAGCACGTTGGCCAGCGTGAGCAGGGCCACGAGCAGCATCCACAACACCATCGAGCGCCAGACCAGCCCCACCATGCTCTGCAGGTGCCCCGCCTGGGGAGGCAGCAATTGCGCAGCCGAGGCGCCACGGGCGCCGCCCGCAAGAGCCTCTGAGGCACTGTCTTCTGACAGCCCTGGGGCCGGCGCCATCACCGCCGAGCCGATCCGCACCCCCACGGCGCCGGCGGCGGCGGCCAGGATCACCCCTTCGTTGCGTTGCTCGGGGGTGGCGACCTCCCGTCGCCAGGCATTGACCGCCTCTTCGAAGTTGCCCACCACCGCAAAGCCCGCAGCCGTCAGGCGCGAGGGCACCAGGTCGATGGCGTTGAACAGGAACCGCGCCAACTCGGGCAGGTGGTCGTTGAGCTCGGTGGCCTGGCGACGTTGCAGCGCGCTGCAGTGGCGGCTGATGAAGTCGGCCATGCGGTACAGCACCGCACCGGCGGGGCCCAGCCCCACGGCCGACAGGATGACGAACCAGAAGAACACCCCAAACACATGCCGGTGCGCCGCCAGCAGCGCGTGCTCCAGCACCTGGCGAAGCAGTTCCGTGCGCGGCAGGTCGGAAGCGTCCACCTGCTTCCAGCGCGCCAGCAGGTCCCGCGCCTGGGCTTCATCACCCCGGTCCATGGCGTCGCGGATGTCGGTGAAGTAGTGGCTGAACTGGCGAAACCCCAGGGTCAGGTAAAGCACCAGCACATCCAAAACCATGGCCAGCAGCAGGCTGTAATGCCTCAACAGCACGTAGGCCAGGGCCGCCAACCCTGCCGGCGCCAGCACGGACATCGCCCAGACGATGCGCGCATGGCGGCGCTGGCCGGCGTCCAGCGTGCGCGTCACCCAGACCACCCAGGCACGCATGGCCTGGCCCACACGATCGGAGCGGGGCAAAGGCTTGACCTGCTCCAGGAGCAAGGCAAAGAGCACGGCGAAGAAACTCATGGGCCGCCGATGATAGCCATTGGATGGGCACCGTGACGGGGTTGACCCGAGTCTCAAGGCCTCACGGCCTCAAGGCTTGAAGGCCAGAGAAGGCCTTGCGAGCGTGCGGCCGCGCAACTCGCTCAGGCGTCTTCTGCAGGCCCGGCCAGAAAGGCATAGAGGTTACGCAGCATGGCCGCAGTGGCCCCCCAGATGAAGAACTCGCGAGACGGCCCCGGCCCGCTGGTGCCATGCCAAGGCATGGACAGGAACTGGCGCGCAACGCCCGTTGCCTCGAACACGTGACGGTGGTGGTGGGCCGGATTCATCAGGAAGTCCAGGGGCACTTCAAAGGCCTCCGCCACCTCGAAGTCATCCAGGCGCAGGTCGAACGGCGGCTGCACCAGCGCAACCACAGGTGTCACGACGAAACGGGTGACCGTGGTGTAGACCGGCAAGCGTCCCAACACCTCCACGTGGCGGTGGTGCAGGCCGATCTCCTCCAGGGTCTCGCGCAAGGCGGTGGCCGTCTCATCGGCATCCTCAGGCTCCTGGCGCCCACCCGGAAAGCTGATCTGGCCCGCGTGGTCGTGCAAGTGGTCGGTACGCCGGGTGAGCAGGACGCGAAGGCCCTCGTCGCGCTGAACCAGCGGCACCAGCACCGACGCTGGGGCGGGCGGCCTGTCCTGATGCTGCCCGTCGCCGGGAATCTCGGGTGCCCAGGCCACCGGTGCCATCGCGAAGCGCGCGCGCAGGGCCTGGGCCGTAAGCGCCTGCGGGTGTACCGCGGGCAGGTGCGCGTCCGTGCCGCGCACCGGCACGGCCTTGGGGTCGACGATCCTGGGCCGCAGGCCTGGCGCAGCCGTGGAGGGGGTGGGTGCTGAACTCATCGGATCGAAGGTACACCTGCGCAAAGTCGGTCGTTTCCCGAAAAAGGCGAAGCCGCCCGAAGGCGGCTTCTCATCGGATCGCAGGCCACCACATGCTGCCTGCCACGGCGCCTGCCGCCGAAGCGGCGCGGGACAGCGGATCTCAGTCGAGCTTGGCCTTGATACGCGCCGACTTGCCGCTGCGCTGGCGCAGGAAGTACAGCTTGGCACGACGCACGTCGCCACGGCGCTTGACCTCGATGCCGGCGATCAACGGGCTGTAGAGCTGGAAGGTGCGCTCCACGCCTTCGCCGCTGGAGATCTTGCGCACGATGAAGCTGCTGTTCAGGCCGCGGTTGCGCTTGGCGATGACCACGCCTTCGTAGGCCTGGACACGCTTGCGCGTGCCTTCGACCACGTTCACGTTGACGATGACGGTGTCGCCAGGGGCGAACGCGGGAATGGTCTTGCCCAGGCGGGCAATCTCTTCCTTCTCGAGGGTCTGGATCAGGTCCATGAGGGCTCCATTGCGCGATCTTGCACGAGGATGTTGGAGTGGTGCGGGGCGTAGAACTGGGTACTCATCATGGCTGGACGATTGACCGCAAAGCCATGAAAGAAACCCCACGCCGCGCGGATTGCGTGGGCAGCCACGCACCTTGCGCGGACCACCCTCGCGAACCCGTCAGAGGATCGCAAAGCCTGCCATTATAGGCAGAGGCTGGTCAGAAAGCTTTCGTCCTGCTCGCTCAGGCGGCCAGCAGCGCGGGCGGCGGCGATCAGATCCGGTCGACGTCGAGCCGTCCACTCCAGCGAGCGCTCGCGCTTCCAGCGGGCAATCTCGCCATGGTGGCCAGACAGCAGCGGCGCGGGCACAGGCCTCCCGTCTTCCAGCACCTCCGGGCGGCTGTAGCTCGGGCCTTCCAGCAGGCCGTCGGAGAAGCTGTCCTGCTGGTGAGACGGCGCCTGCAGCACGCCCTCCTGCAGACGCGCCACGGCGTCCAACAGCACCAGCGCGGGTAACTCCCCCCCCGACAGCACAAAATCACCCAGGCTCAACTCCAGGGTCACGTGGCGATCGATCACGCGCTGGTCCACTCCTTCATAACGCCCGCAGATCATCACTGCGCCGGGCCCATGGGCCAGTTCCTGCACCAGGGACTGGTCCAGCCGGCGGCCGGCGGGCGTGAAATGCACCACCGGTGCGGCCTGCGCGCCCCGGTCGGCCTGCACCGCCTGCAGCGCACGCTCCAGGGGTTCGGCCAGCATCACCATGCCCGGGCCGCCGCCGTACGGACGATCGTCCACGCGGCGGTAGGTGTCCTGCGCGAAGTCGCGCAGCGGCCACAGTCGCACGTCCACCTGACCAGAGGCAAAAGCGCGCCGGGTGATGCCGTGCACCAGGTGCGGGCCGAAAAGCTCAGGAAAGATCGTGACGACGTCAAAACGCATGGTGACGTGGTCAATAGTCCAGGCCCCAGTCCACCGTGATGCGTTGCGCGGCCATGTCCACCCCGTCGACATAGGCGGCAACAAAAGGGATCAGGCACTCGGTCGGCTGCGCAGCGCCCTTGCGGCCCGAAGGAACCCGCTCCTGCCCAAGCTCCGCAGAGGGCTGGACCCGCAACACATCATGTGCGCCGGTTTCCAGCAGGCCCACCACCTCGCCCAGGACCACGCCGTCCCGGTTCACCACGCTCAGGCCGATCAGGTCGACCCAGTAGTACTCGCCGTCGCCGGCCGTGGGGAAACTGGAGCGCGACACGAACACGCGCGCACCGCGGAGCGCCTCGGCAGCATCCCGGCCTTCGAGGTCTTGGGCGCTGGCCACCACCATGTCACCATGGTCCTTGGCCTGGGTCACTTTCAGCACAGGCCGAGCCGACAGTACTGCACGCATACCTGGGCTGGCGTCGTCCGGGGGCTGCAAGAACCACCGCTTGGAGGAAAACAACGCCTGCGGATCCAAAGAAAAAGGCTGGACCTTGATCCAGCCTTTGACGCCCCAGGCCCCCATCACGCGGCCGACCTCGACCGCATCTTCAGGCAATGGGAGCTCCACGCGGGTGCGCAGGGAAGAACTCGCTCAGCCGCCTAACTTCAGGCAGCTGGAGGGGCTCAGGCCGCCTTGCGGGCCTGGTCCACCAGACGCTCTACGGTGGGCGACAGCTTGGCACCCACGCCCGACCAGTAAGTCACGCGGTCCAGGGCCACACGCAGTGGCTGCTCGGCGCCTGCGGCCATGGGGTTGAAAAAGCCCACGCGCTCGATGAAGCGCCCGTCGCGACGCTCACGGGCGTCGGCGACCACGATGTTGTAGAAGGGACGGCCCTTGGCACCGCCACGAGCAAGCCGGATCACGACCATGATGAACTGCCTTTTCTCTATTCGTCGGTGACCGCCGCACCAGGAGACACACAGGGGCAGGCAATCGGGGTGGCGGCAGGACCGCTGGAGGCAGGCCGCGCGCCGGAGACGGCGCCGTAGATACGCCCCGCGAAGGGCCGTCGCCGAAAACCGCGCATTATAGTCAGCCCGCCACCTGCCCCCGCCCGCCCCATTGCCGAACGAGCCAATGCCCCGCCGATACCGATCCAAGACCCTGGCCACCTGGTTGGCCGTGCTGGGCGGCACGCTCGGCCTGCACCGCCTGTACCTGAAGGGGCCGGCTGATGTGTGGGCGTGGCTGCACCTCGTGCCCACCGCGCTGGGTCTGGCGGGCGTGATCCGCATGCGAAATCTCGGCCAGGACGACACGGTGGCCTGGCTGCTGATCCCGCTGCTGGGCCTGATGATCTCGCTGGGGATGCTGTGCGCCATCATCTACGGCCTGACCACCGACGAAAAGTGGGACGCCCGCCACAACCCGGACCACGCTCCGGTACAGACCGCTTGGGGGCCCGTGATGGGCGTCATCGCCGCGCTGCTGCTGGGCGCAGCGGTGTTGATGGGCACGATCGCCTTCGGGATCCAGAAGTTGTTCGAGTGGCAGCTCGACCCGGACCGACACCCTCAAGCCAGCACCAGCGTGCCCAGGTAGTACGCCAGGGCCGACATCAAGGCCGAGGCTGGGATCGTGAAGACCCAAGCCCACACGATGGTGCTGGCCACCCCCCAACGCACTGCCGAGGCCCGGCGCGCGGCACCTACGCCCACGACCGCGCCCGTGATGGTGTGTGTGGTGGACACCGGAATGCCCAGCGAGGTGGCCAAGAACAGCGTCATCGCCCCCCCGGTCGCCGCGCAGGAGCCGCCGACCGGCTTGAGTTTGGTGATGCGCTGGCCCATGGTCTTGACGATTCGCCAGCCG
>CAYSOD010000106.1:0-9690 GCA_964432385.1 uncultured Rubrivivax sp. | reverse complement strand
TTCAACGTGGTGTGGAAGACCCCTGGCCCGGTGCAGGCCAAGCCCTGGAGCCCCTTCATCCCCGAGAACAAGGGCAAGAAGGATGAGCCGGTGAAGAAGTGATCTTCGAATGACGTTCTTTCGAGACGGCCGGGCCTGGCTCGGCCACTGGCTCGCCGCGTCTTTGCTGCTTTGCTCGGGCTGGGCGCACGCGCTCAGCCCTGAGCAGGCCTTCAAGATCGCGTCGGGCGAGTCCGACGACCGGATCGCCGCGCTCTCGGCGGCCGCCGCCGAAGCCGATCCAGGCCTGCTGGTCTTTGTGCAGGCCTTGTTGGCCGATGAGGTGAAGGTGCTTGCGGGCAAGGCCTACGTCGTGCGCGACGGCAAGGCTGTTTTGGCGGGCAACGGCGTGCCTGCGGTGTTGCCCGAGGGTGCGGAAGACGTGGTCAACAACAACCGGATGCGGCGCGAACTCGAGTCTGTGGTCGCGTCCTTGCGTCTGTTCTCTGCCGACCGATCCGAGCGGGCCAAGGCGATCGACGAGTTGAAAGATCAGGTGGATGCCACCCGGCTGGGCCTGCTGGAGAAGGCGCTGGCCGCCGAGCAAGACAGCGCTTTGCGGGTTCGTCTGGAAGGCTTGGTCGCCGCCGCACAGATCACATCCGAGGACAGAGCCTTGCGGCTGCAGGCGGTGCAACGACTGGCGGGCAGTGCCGACCCGTCCACGCGCTCGCTCCTGCTGGAAAGGCTGGCCGCAGAAGGCGACTCCCAGGTCAAGGCCGCGCTGGAACGCTCGCTGGCTGCGGTGCAGGGCCGTCTGGCCTGGGGTGAGCGCCTGGGCGTGCTGTTCACAGGCGCGAGCCTGGGTTCCATCCTGATGCTGGCTGCGCTCGGGCTGGCCATCACCTACGGGCTCATGGGCGTCATCAACATGGCGCATGGCGAGCTCATCATGATCGGTGCCTACGCCACCTATGTGGTGCAGAACCTGTTTCGAAAGTTCCTGCCGGGCGCCTTCGATTTCTATGTGCTGGCGGCCATCCCAGCCTCCTTTGTGGTGGCCGCGCTGGTGGGTGCGGCCATGGAACGCAGCGTGATCCGCTGGCTTTACGGGCGTCCGCTGGAGACCTTGCTGGCCACCTGGGGCATCAGCCTGATCCTGATGCAGACGGTGCGCACGGTGTTCGGTGCGCAGAACGTGGCGGTGGAGAACCCTGGCTGGTTATCTGGCGGCCTGCAAGTGCTGCCCAACCTCACCCTGCCCTGGAATCGCGTGGCCATCATTTTCTTCGCCGCCGGTGTGCTTGCGGGGGTCGCAGTCCTGATCGGTCGCACGCGGCTGGGGCTTTTCGTGCGGGGGGTCACGCAAAACCGCCGCATGGCCGCCTGCGTGGGTGTGAACACCGCCCGCGTGGACACCTGGGCTTTCTCGCTGGGCGCAGGCATCGCCGGGCTGGCCGGTTGTGCCCTGAGCCAGGTGGGGAATGTGGGACCGGATCTCGGCCAGGGCTACATCGTGGACTCCTTCATGGTGGTGGTGCTGGGCGGAGTGGGCCAATTGGTGGGTACGGTCTACGCCGGCCTGGGGCTGGGCCTGCTGAACAAGTTGCTGGAGGGCTGGCAGGGCGCGGTGCTGGCCAAGATCATGGTGTTGGTGTTCATCGTGGCCTTCATCCAGAAGCGGCCTCAGGGCCTGTTCGCACTCAAAGGGCGGAGCGCCGAGACATGAGCACGCAACTGGGCGCGCGGGGCTGGACGGCCGTTCTCGCGGTCCTGCTGCTGCTGACCGCGGCAGTGCCGTTGCTGCACCTGGCGGTACCGGCCGGCAACGCGCTGCACTTGAGCGAGTTCTACGTGAGCCTGCTCGGCAAGATCTTGTGCTACGCCATTTGCGCGCTGGCCGTGGGCCTGATATGGGGCTACACCGGCATCCTGTCGCTGGGCCACGGGCTGTTCTTCGCGCTTGGCGGTTACGCCATGGGCATGTACCTGATGCGGCAGATCGGGCGTGACGGTCAGTACAAGGCCGACATGCCCGACTTCATGGTCTTCCTGAACTGGAAGGAGTTCCCCTGGCACTGGGCCTTGAGCGACAGTTTCTTGGCGCAAGCCCTGCTGGTGCTGGCGGCGCCGGGGTTGCTGGCCTTCGTATTCGGCTGGTTTGCCTTTCGCTCGCGCATCAAGGGGGTGTATTTCTCGATCATCACGCAAGCCTTGACCTTCGCGGCCATGCTGCTGTTCTTTCGCAACGAGACAGGCTTTGGCGGCAACAACGGATTCACCGACTTCAAGCGCGTGCTGGGCCTGCCGCTGGCCACCCCCGGCATGCGCGTGACCCTTTGCGTGATCAGCGGTGTGCTGCTGCTGGGCTTTTATCTGATGGCTCGCGCCATCGTGAACAGCAAGTACGGGCGCGTGCTGCAGGCCATCCGTGATGCCGAGAGCCGGGTGATGTTCACGGGTTACGACCCTGTGGCCTACAAACTCAGCATCTGGACGCTGTCGGCCGTGATGTGCGCCGTGGCTGGGGCGCTCTATGTGCCGCAGGTGGGCATCATCAATCCGAGCGAGATGTCGCCCGCCGCCAGCATCGAGATCGCCATCTGGGCGGCGGTGGGCGGGCGTGCCACGCTCATCGGCCCCATCGTGGGCGCTTTTTTCGTGAACGGCGCCAAGAGTTGGTTCACGGTGGCCTTTCCGGAGTACTGGCTGTACTTTCTGGGGGCTTTGTTCATCGCGGTAACGCTCTTCCTGCCGCAGGGCTTGATGGGCCTTTGGGCCCGGATGCGGGGTCGCCAGCCCGAGGCCCGCCCATGACGCCCGAATTGATGGAGGCCGGTGCGCGGGCTCGGGCGGCCTACGACCAGCGGCTGGCCGGGCAGGCTGGGCGCACCGAGTCAGGCGGTCGAGAGGCTTCGTTCGGGCGTGTGCTCACCCAGGGCGAGCCTGATTTCACCCACGGCGTGGCCTTGTACCTGGAAGACGTGACCGTCAGCTTCGATGGCTTCAAGGCCTTGAATCAGCTGTCCCTGAGCATCAACGTGGGTGAGCTGCGCTGCATCATCGGCCCCAACGGCGCGGGCAAGACCACGATGATGGACTGCATCACAGGCAAGACGCGGCCCGATGCGGGGCGGGTGTTCTTCGGCTCCACCATCGACCTGCTGCGCATGACCGAGACGCAGATCGCGCAGGTCGGCATCGGGCGCAAGTTCCAGAAGCCTACGGTGTATGAAGCGCTGAGCGTCTTTGACAACCTGGAACTCGCCTTGCGAGCCGACCGCCGCGTGCGCGCTGCATTGCGCTCGCGCCTGGGCGGCGCACAGCGTGACCGCATCGACGAGGTGCTGATGCTGACCCACCTGCGGGAACAAGCCGAGCGGCCCGCCGGCCTGCTCAGCCACGGCCAGAAGCAGTGGCTGGAGATCGGCATGCTGTTGGTGCAGGACCCCAAGCTGCTGCTGCTGGACGAGCCTGTGGCGGGCATGACCGACGAGGAGACCGAGCGCACGGCCGAGCTCTTCCTGTCGCTGGAAGGGCAGCACTCCCTGGTGGTGGTGGAGCACGACATGCACTTCGTCGACCAGCTCACCCAGGGCCGCAAAAAGGTGACGGTGCTCCATGAAGGCAGCGTGCTGGCCGAGGGGCTGCTGTCGGATGTACAGCGCAACGAGAGGGTGGTCGAGGTCTACCTTGGCCGCTGAAGAGGCTCGTCATGCTTGAAGTCCAGGGTCTGAACCAGTTCTACGGCGGCAGCCACATCCTGCGCGACGTCTCCTTCGAGGCTCGTCTGGGCGAGGTGACGGTGGTGCTGGGCCGCAACGGTGTGGGCAAGACCACGCTGCTCAAGAGCCTGATGGGGGTGGTACCGGCCAATACCGGCAAGGTCATCCTGGATGGTGCGGATCTCACGCGTGCGCAGCCCTATGATCGTGTACGCGCCGGCATGGGCTACGTGCCGCAGGGGCGCGAGATCTTCGGCCGCCTCACGGTGGAGGAGAACCTGCGCATGGGCCTGGCCACCAGACCTGGCTCTGCGGCCATCCCGGCCGAACTCTTCGAGCTCTTTCCCGTGCTCCAGCAGATGCTGCACCGGCGTGGTGGCGACCTCTCCGGCGGGCAGCAGCAGCAACTGGCCATCGCCCGCGCGCTGGCGGCGGGCCCGAAGCTGCTGATGCTGGACGAGCCCACCGAGGGCATCCAGCCCAGCATCATCAAGGACATCGGCCGCGTCATCCGCATGCTGGCCGACCGCAAGACCATGGCCATCGTGCTGGTCGAGCAGTACTACGACTTCGCCGCCGGGCTGGCCGACCAGTACCTGGTGATGGAGCGCGGTCAGATCGTGGCGCGCGGCCGCGGGGCCGACATGGAGGCCGACGGCGTGCGCCAACGCATGTCGATTTGAGGGCTTGCCCGTGAAGGGTTGATGTGTCCAGCCCACAATCGGGCTTTGGCTTGCCTACAGACTCCGGCCAGATGCCCAACACTGCCGACGTGATGCAGATTCGCGACCTGCGGTTCGCCTGGCCCGGCTCGCGGGTGGATGTCCTGAACCTGCCGGAGTTGAACCTGCAAGCGGGCATGAGCTACTTTCTCCACGGCCCCAGCGGTTGCGGCAAGAGCACGCTGCTGGGGTTGATGGCCGGGGTGCTCGTGCCACGCCAGGGGCGGGTGGAGCTGCTTGGGCAGGATTGGTCGAGGCTTCCTGCCGCGCAGCGGGACCGCCGGCGGGCCGAGCACGTGGGCGTGATCTTCCAGCAGTTCAACCTGCTGCCTTATCTGTCCTGCCTGGACAACGTGCTCTTGCCCTGCGAGTTGTCTTCAGCCCGCGCGGCGCGCTGCGCCACCGCTCCTCTGGACGAAGCGCGCCGCCTGTTGCAGCGCATGGAACTGCCGCAGGCGCTGTGGCAGCGGCGTGCCGACGCCTTGTCCATCGGGCAGCAGCAGCGTGTGGCCGCGGCCCGGGCCTTGATCGGCCGGCCAGGGCTGGTCATCGCCGACGAACCGACCTCCGCGCTGGACGAGCCTTTGCGCGACACCTTCATGGCGCTGCTGATGGGAGAGTCCAGGCAGGCAGGCGGCACCCTGGTCTTCGTGAGCCATGACGAGCGTCTGGCTTCCCACTTCGACGAGAGGTTGTCCCTGCAAGCCTTGCAGGCCTCGCCGGAGCTGCCGACATGAGTTTCCATCTGCGCCTGGCGCTGCGCAGTGCCTGGAACCGGCGCGGCACCCTGGGCCTCGTGCTGGCCTCCATCGCCCTGGCCATGGCCTTGCTGTGGTCCCTGGAGGGGCTGAGGCGCGATCTGCGCAGCAGCTTTTCCCAGGCCGTCAGCGGGACGGACCTGGTCGTGGGAGCCCGCACCGGCTCGGTGCAACTCATGCTGTACGCCGTCTTCCGTGTCGGAGGGGCCACCAACAGCGTTTCCATGGACAGCGTGCGGGCGGTAGCCGACCACCGAGCGGTGGTATGGACGGTGCCCATCGCGCTGGGAGACTCTTACCGGGGTTTCCCGGTCATGGGCACGACGACGGGCTACTTCCAGCACTTTGCCTATGGAGACCGTCAGCCGCTGTCCCTGGCCGCCGGACGCGCCTTCAGCGGGCAGCTCGACGGCTTGTACGAGGCCGTCCTGGGCGCGGAGGTGGCGCAGCGGCTCGGCCACCGCCTGGGGGACCGCATCACGTTGGCCCACGGCATGGGGTCCGCCCCGGGCACGGAGCATGCTGACAAGGCCTTCACGGTGGTCGGCATCCTTGAGCGTACCGGCACCCCCGTGGACCGCACGGTGCACGTCAGCTTGCAGGCGCTGGAGGCGCTGCATCTGGACTGGGTGGGTGGTGCGCCCATGCCCGGACTGCGCATATCGGCCGATGACGCCCGCAAGTTCGATCTGGAGCCCAAGAAGGTGACGGCTGCCCTGGTGGGCCTGAAGAGCCGGGCGGCGGTGTTTGCGGTGCAACGTTTCGTCACCGAGTACCCCAGCGAGCCGCTCATGGGGGTGTTGCCCGGAGTGGCTTTGGACGAACTGTGGGATGCCGTAGGTCTGGGCGAACGCGCACTTCAGGTGGTATCGGCCCTGGTAGCGCTGGTCAGCCTGGCGGGTCTGGTGGCCACGGTGCTGGCCGGTCTGAACGAGCGAAGGCGAGAGCTGGCGGTGCTGCGCGCGATGGGCGCCGGGCCCCGGGACATGCTGTGGTTGCTGGTGCTGGAGGGGGCGGTGGTCACCGCTGCAGGCGCCATGCTCGGCGTGCTGGCCGCCACGCTCGGCCAGAGCCTGGTCGGGCCGTTGCTGCAGGCGCGTTTTGGCATCCAGCTGCAGGTGGCGTCACCCGCCCTGACGCAGTGGGCGGCTCTGGCTGCCGTGCTGGGCGCGGGTATGCTCGCCAGCCTGTTGCCGGCCTGGCGGGCCTACCGCCTGTCGTTGGCTGACGGCCTGACGCCTCGCCTGTGATCTGGTTTCATGCGGCCTTTTCCAACTGAACCTCGTTTGGGCCTGGCGCAAACCGCCTCCCGCACCTTTGCCACGTCTTGACATGTCCCTCCTTGAAGACGCTCTCGTTGCTTGGGTCCGCACCGCAGCCTTGACCCTGTGCACCAGTGGGCTGCCCTTCGTGGCGTGGGCCCAACCGGTGTCTGGCATGCCCAGCATGGCCACGCCGATCAGCTCGGGGCCGGCCAACGCCAGCAAGGCTGCGCCGGCCGCCAAAGGCACGGGGCCCGCATCGACTTCAACGGCCAGTGCAGCACCTGCGGTCGCAGGTCCGCGCACCATCGGCTGGGAGGCGCTGGTGCCAGCGGACTGGGATCCCATGAAGGACCTCAAGGGTCTGAACATGTCCATCCTCAGCGACGCCGATCCGCGGGCCGCTGCCGCGCTGGCCAAGCTGCGCGAGGCTTGGGACAACGCGCCCATCAACCCGGCCATCGTCGGCCAGGCCGTGCGCCTTCCAGGCTACCTGGTGCCGCTGGAGGAGACCAAGGACGGCGTCAAGGAGTTCTTGCTGGTGCCGTACTTCGGTGCCTGCATCCACAGCCCGCCCCCGCCCGCCAACCAGATCGTGCACGTGCTGCCCAGGACGCCGGCAAAGGGTCTGCGCTCCATGGACACCGTGTGGGTCACGGGGGTGCTGACAGGTACCAGGACCGACTCCTACATGGGCACCTCGGGCTATCGCATCGAGGCCACACAAGTGGCACCCTACGCCGAGCGCCCGGCCCGCTGAAGGCCAGTGGTCTTGAATGCGCTGAAGGCGCGAGAAGCCTCCGGTGCAAGGATCAGAACGAGATCCCCACGCTGAAGTGCAGCCGGGCCTTGCGCACGGCCTCGCCATAGGCCAGGTCGAGCCTCAGCGGGCCCACAGGGCTGCGCCAGCGCAGCCCGATGCCCGTGCCCACCACCGGGCGAAGGTCAGCAAAGCGGTCGGCGGCCTGCCCGGCATCGATGAAGACGGCACCCCAGAACTGCGGCAACTGATCGCTCAACGGTCGAGCCAGTTCGATGCTGGTGGTCAGGACGGTCTTGCCGCTGTCCACCGTGCCCCCGCTGGACGGGCCGAGTGAGCGGTAGGCGTAGCCGCGCACCGAGTCGTCGCCGCCTGCCCGGAACCGCAGCGTGTCCGGCACATCCAAGCCCGCAGGTGCGACGACCTGGCCGGCCTCCAGCCGCGCCTGCGCAAACCACTTCGAGCCCAACGGCAGGTAGGCGGTGACACGGCCCCAAACCCGACCGAAGGCCCCGTCCAGCCCGGTGCTGTCGCGGGCCTGGCCCAGCCCCACTTGCAGGCTGGCTGTCAGACCCTGGGTGGGCAGCACGGGGCTGTCCAGGTCGCGCCAGGCCCAGTGCTGGTTGGCGGTGAGGGCGACGGCGGAGCTGTTCTCGGTGGCCGTGCGCCGGGCGGATCGGTCCACTTCGACGAACTGGAAGCGCTCGATCCGGGGCGAGTCCTGCGTGCGTCCGGCGCGCAGCCGCTGGGTCAGCACCACGTCGGTGTCGGTCTTGAGGCGTTCGATGGTGCCGCCGGCCAGCCAGCGGTACAACTGGGGACCCGGGTGGGTGCTCACCTCACCGTCCCAGGCCTGACGCGCCCGGCCCCACTCGGCCTTGTTGCGTGAGGTGGCCGCGCGGCCGAACAATCGCCTGTCGATGTGCTCCACGGTGGCCCGCGGCCCGGTATTGGCGCTCACGCCCACGCCCAGCACGAGCTGCTGACGCTGCGTCTCCTCGACCTGCACCGACACGGGCGCCGAGGCGGCCTGGTCCACGTTGGCCTCGGCAGACACGCTGGCCCGCTCGAACAGCCCGGACTTCTGCAGCCGGTCCTGGAAGTCCAGCAGCAGGGTCTCGGTCAGGGGGGTGCCGGGCTCGAAGTTGGCGAGATGTCCTACTGTCTGCGTGTCATGCAGCTTCAGGCCTTCGACACGCAACTCACCGCTGAGAAACAGCGGCCCGGGGTCGGCCGACAGCCGCAGTCGGGCCTGCCGCGTGGCCGGGTCGACATCCGCTTCGGTGCTGCCCCAGGCCGCGGCCAGGTGCCCTGATGCCCGCAATCGAGCCAGGGACGCTGTCTTGGCCTCCGACCATGCCGCGTTTCGGAAGGGCTCGCCCACTTTCATGGGCCAGTGTTGTCGCAGAGTCTGCAGGGCCTGCATTGCACGCGCCTGCCCGGCCTGCGCGGGGTCGGCCAAGGGCCCTTCCAGTTCCAGGTCCACCTGGGCCACCAAGGTGCGGGGCCCCGGCTGCAATTGCAATCGCAGCCGGGGCGGACTGTCTGGGGCTGTGGGAGTCCGTCGCTGGATCTGCACCTCGGGCTCGAAGTAGCCTTCGGTCTGCAGCAGCTCGCGGGCCTGGGCGGGTGCGGCATCGATCAGCCGGGCCAGCTCGCTGTCGCTCAGGCGTTCGCCCCGCGCGACTGTGGCCAGACGGGCCAGATCGAGATGTCGCTCCAGCAGCGTCTTCAGGTCCGCCGGCGCCTCAATCTCGATTTCCAGCGCAGGAGGGCCTGCGGGCGGTGCGTCGCTGGCGGCCGCCTTCGGCGACGTGCCCCCCAGCATCGCGCAACCGCTGCCCGCCAGGGCCGCCAGGGCGAGCATCACGCCGCCGAGCCAGCGGCCGCGGCCGCTCATTTGGTGAGCAACCGCATGGCCCCTTCCAGCCCGGCCAGCGTCAACGGGAACATGCGCTGGCTCATCAGCTGCTGCAAGATGGCGATGCTCTGCCGGTACTGCCACACGCCCTGGGGCTCGGGGTTGATCCAGGCGAACTTCGGGAAGGCGTGGGTCAGGCGCTGCAACCACTCGGCGCCCGCTTCTTCGTTGTTGTATTCCACGCTGCCGCCGGGTTGCAGGATTTCGTAAGGGCTCATGGTGGCATCGCCCACGAAGATCAGCTTGTAGTCCTTGTTGTACTTGCGGATCACGTCCCAGGTCGGGAACTTCTCGCTGAAGCGGCGACGGTTGTTCTTCCACATGAAGTCGTAAACACAGTTGTGGAAGTAATAAAACTCCAGGTGCTTGAACTCGGTCTTGGCGGCACTGAACAACTCCTCAACGCGATGGATATGTTCGTCCATGGTGCCGCCCACGTCCATGAGCAGCAGCACCTTCACGTTGTTGTGCCGCTCGGGCACCATCTTGATGTCCAGGTAGCCCGCGTTGGCCGCGGTCGAGCGGATGGTGTCGTCAAGATCGAGCTCTTCCTGGCTGCCTTC
>CAYSOD010000105.1:0-9700 GCA_964432385.1 uncultured Rubrivivax sp. | reverse complement strand
GCGCTCCTGCGCCGACCTCGACCGATTCGGAGGGCACCACAGCTTGATCCTGCTCAGGCGCGCGGCCGCACCTGCTGAAACACTCGCGCTCCCTGCATCGAGTTGCCCCCCATGACCGATGGGGGCCAGGAGCAGCTTGGCCTGCGTCGGGCCTGGTGGGCATAAAGGAGTTGCCTCTTCCATGATCCTTGCTGGCACCAGCGATCAATCCCTCCACCCTTCACGCGGCACTGCCCCAGGCGTCATCCGCATCTACCTGGCCGATGGCCACCCCATCACCCTGTGGGGGCTGCGCCAGCTCATCGAGTCCGCAGGGCCCCGTCTCGCCGTGGTGGGTTCCGCCACCACGCAGGAAGCGATGCTTGGCGACCAAGCCAGCCCGCAGGCCGATGTGATCCTGCTGGACCTGGAGCTCGCCGGCCCGGACACCGCACAGACGCTGGCCCGCCTTCGCCAGCACTGCCCGGGACATGTGCTGGTGCTGACCGCGCACGAGAACATGGACCAGCAGCGTGCCGCCGTCCTGACTGGGGCGCGAGGCATGGTGCACAAGTCGGAACCGGCATCCACCATCCTGCACGCCATCGAGACGGTGGGGCGGGGCGAAGTGTGGCTCGACAGCCGGCTGGTCAGCCACGTGCTGGGCCACCTGAGCGCGCCGCAGCGGCCCTCCGCCGGCCGACCGGGCCGGCAGCCCCTGGATCCCCAGGCCGAGCGCATCGCCAGCCTCACGCCCCGCGAGCGCGGCATCGTCCAGGCGCTGGTGCGCAGCGCCGGCGCCAAGTTGCTGAGCGTGGCCCATGAGCTGCACATGAGCGAGCACACCCTGCGAAACCACCTCACCAGCATCTACAGCAAGCTGGGCGTGCGCGGCCGCCTGGAGCTGCACCTCTTTGCCAGCTCTCACGGCTTGGCTCAGGGCCCGCGCGACGCAAGCGAGCCGGCATCTGGCGGGCAGGGGGAGAAACCTCCTGCCACGGCGTGCCGAATCTCCCCCCGCTGAGGCCACCAAGCTCCCTGGCGCCAGGGGGTCGCCATCCCTAGAGTCGGTGGCACACCATCTGGACCGGAGCCGGCCTGGCAGAACTGCCCAGCAGGCACCCAAGCCCGATGTGCAAGAGATGACGCGAATCGCTGGCCGGCGTCTGAGCAACAGGCCAGCCGGCAAGGGGCCCGACCGGATTCGGACCCAAGGTGGGTGACGGCATGGCGCCGCAACCCCCACAAGCTCAAGGAGTCTTCCGTGCATGTGATTCGATTCATCCAGGACCTGGCCCGTGACGAAGAGGGCGTCACGGCCATCGAGTACGGCCTCATCGCGGCGCTGATCGCGGTGGTGATCATCGGCGCCGTGGAGGCCGTGGGCGGCGGTGTGTCCTCGACCTTCAACTCGGTGGCCGGCAAGCTGCCTTCCAAGTAAGGCCCCAACCTCGGCCGAGGTCCGCCGCCAGGAACGCTTGCGCCCCTGGCGGCGCCACCCTCAGGCCGCATCTGCGGCGCGAGCAATGGACTCCACCAGCGCCTTGAACACCCTGATCTCCCTGATCACCCCGTCACCCCCCACTGATGGATACCCCCTGGACCACCCTGCTCCTGCTGGCGCTGCTGCTGGCGGCCGTGACCACGGACCTGCGCTCGCAACGCATCCCCAACGCTCTGGTGCTGACCGGCATCACCCTGGCGCTGGCGGCGCACGCCCTGGCATTGGGCCTCACCGGCGAACCGCTGGCCGGGCTGAGCTGGTGGGCCCCGCTGGCAGGCCTTGCAACAGGCCTGGCCGTGCTGATACCGCTGTACCTGATGCGCGCCATGGGTGCAGGCGATGTGAAGCTGATGGCCATGGTGGGCGCCTTTGTGGGCGCGCCCACGGTGCTGGCCGCAGCCCTGTACACCTTGGTCGCCGGCGGCGTGCTGTCGATGGCGGTCATGCTGGGCAAAGGTGTGACCCGCCGCACGCTCACCAATGTGCGCTTCCAGCTGAGCGAATGGACGGACTGGGCCCTGCGCCTGCGCGGCCTGCATCTGCCCACCCCCGCGCCGCTGCAGACCACTGCTGCACGGCTGCCGTACGCCCTGGCCATCAGCGTGGGCACGGTTGCGGCGCTGATGCAGGCACGGTGAGGCACAGGCTCCAACCCCTTTTTGAGAAAGCCAGCCGCATGAGTACGCACGACCTCACCTGCCTGTCGAAACCCCACACGAGGAGAACCCGATGAGATCACGAGGCTTGTGGATGCTGGTACTGGCCGTGCTGGCCGGGCTGGCCGCGGTGCTGTTGGCCACCCAGTGGATGCAGGGCCAGGGGGTCCAGAAAGGCCGCATTGCCGTGGCCAATGCCGACATCGAGCTGGGCGGCCGCATCTCTGCCGAGATGGTCCGCATGGCCGACTGGCCGCGCGACAGCGTGCCCCAGGGTGCCTTCGTCGAGGCCAGCCAGCTCCACGGCCGGGTGGTGCTGGTCTCGCTGCAACGCGGCGAACCCCTGACCGAGGCCCGTCTGGCGCCTGTGGGGTCCAAGGGCGGGCTCTCCGCCGTGGTGCCCGAGGGCCGGCGCGCGATGACGGTACGGGTCAATGACGTGGTGGGTGTAGCGGGCTTTGCATTGCCCGGCACCTATGTCGACGTGATGGTGAACACGCAGGCCGAAGGCGGACAGCGCGGGGGCGATCGGGATCGGTCCATCTCCAAGATCGTGCTGGAGCGCATCCTGGTGCTGGCGGTGGCCCAGGAGGCTGACCGCGATTCGACCAAGCCCAAGGTGGTCAATGCGGTCACCCTGGAGGTGACCCCGCGCGACGCCGAAGTACTGGACCTGGCCCGCAGCGTGGGCACCCTGTCCCTGGTGCTGCGCAACCCATCGGACCCGGTTCGCACGGCCACGACGGGCGCCACCAAGAACGAACTGCTGGGCACCGCGCTGACGCCCGTAGCGGAGGCCACGCCCGTGAAGCCCGCAGCACCTGCCCGGGCCCCGAAGCCCGCGCCTCAACGCTCACCTGCCGCAGCGGGTACCCCCGAGCTCAAGCTCGCCGATGCGGGAGCCTCCCCTGCGGGAGCCTCCCCATTGCCGACCTCGCCCGCCGCCGCAAAGGCCTGCGTGGAGATCGTGCGCGGTCTGGCCAAGGTCACGGAGTGCTTTTGATGATGAACCACCACCACTCACTCACCGCTGAAGCCCGGGCGATCACGCGCATCATGCGACGCGCGGCGCGTCGCTGTGCACCCTTGGGCAACCCATGGCAGGCCAAATGGAAAACGATGTGGCAGACCGTATGGCAGGGCACATGGCACACCACAAGGCGTGCCACCGTCTTCGCGACCCTGGCCACTGGCCTGGTGATGCCCGCCGCCGCCCAGACCGCTGCCACAGCCCAGCCCGCCAGCCTGCCGCTGTGCACCGCGGTGCGCACGGCACCCCTGGTGGAGATTCCCGTGGGCAAGTCTTCGGTGCTGAGGCTCGAGGTTCCCGTGGCCCGCATCCTGCTGGGCAACCCGGAAAACGCCCGCGCAGCGCGGCCTGCGGACGTGCCGGGGGGCCGCAAGGATGAAGGCGTCAAGGCGCCGGCCGTGGACAACCGCCCAGGGGTGGCCGAGGTCGATGTGCTGCTGCTGGCGCCCACCGAGGTGGTGCTGCTGGGCAAGACCATCGGTTCGACCAATGTCGTGATGCTGGACCAGCGGGGCACCTGCACCACCTTCGACGTGGTGGTGGGCCTGGACACCCGCGGCCTGGAGGCGGTGCTGGCCAGGCTGCTGCCGGGCGAGAAGGACATCAAGGTCACCCCGGCGTTCGATTCCCTGGTGCTCTCCGGTGCGGTCAGCGACAGCGAGGCCATGGCGCGCGTGGGTGAGTTGGCCCAGGCCTATGTGCGCAGCCATGAAGCCGGTGGAGCCGGTGCGGGCATGCGCAGTCAACGCGTGGTCAACATGCTGGAGGTGGGCGCCCCGCAGCAGGTGATGCTGGAAGTCAAGGTGGCCGAGGTGTCCAAGGCCCTGATCGACAAGCTCGGCGTGCAGTTCAGCGGCTCGCGCACCAACGGCAACTGGACCTACAGCCTGCTGGCGGACTTCCTGAGCGGCGGGGCGGGTGTGGCCGCCCTGACCAAGGCCACAGGCAGCCTGGGCGTGAAGGTGGACGCACAGAAGGACGACGCACTGGTCAAGGTGCTGGCCGAACCCACGGTGATGGCCATCAGCGGCCAGACCGGCAGCTTCCTGGCCGGCGGCAAGATCTTCATCCCGGTGGCGCAGGACAACGGCACTTCTGGCGGGCGCAGCATCACGCTGGAGGAAAAGGAGTTCGGCGTCTCGGTCAAGTTCACGCCCACGGTGCTGGGTAACGGCCGCATCAACCTGCGCGTGCGCCCCGAGGTGTCAGAACTCAACCGCGAAGGCATCGGCGTGGTGGCGTCGGGCGTCAACGGCACGGCCATCCTGCCCTCCTTCACCTCGCGCCGGGCGGAGACCACGGTGCAGCTGATGGACGGCCAGAGCTTTGCCATCGGTGGGCTGATCAAGAACAACACCACCACCAGCATCAAGGCGTTCCCATTCCTGGGAGAGCTGCCGGTGATCGGCGCGCTGTTTCGCAGCACCGACTTCCAGACCGATCGCTCGGAGCTGGTCTTCCTGATCACCCCCCGACTGGTCAAGCCCCTGCCCACCGGATACCGGCTGCCCACCGATGGCTACGTGCCGCCCTCACGCAGCGAGCTGATGCTGGAGGGACGCCTGGAACGCCACCCAGACCGCGAGGCTTCCGCGCGCCAGAGCGCCCAGCCCGCACCACAGCCCACCCCACCCCTGAGCACCGAAGGTGGTTTCGAGAAGGAGAAGCGTTGATGTGCACCCCTCAACCCCTGGGCAGGGCCGTCCTGAGCATCATGCTGGTCGCGTCAGGGGCCCTGGCGCTCGGCGGCTGTGCCGCCACCACCTCGCCCAACTGGGACGCCCGCTTCGGCGACTCGCTGCGCATGCTGCAGGCCGGCCAGCTGATCGCCCCAGAGGCACCCACGCGTCATGGGCAGACCGTGCCCCCCACCGACGGGCGCAGCGTGAGCGAGGCCCTGCAGCGCTTGACCGAGAGCTATCGCAGCCCACCGCCGTCCCAAGTCATCCCCTCGACGGCCGCGAGCCCGTCGCCCCGCTGAACCCACCCGACCAGTGCTTTTTCACCATCAGACCTTGCGGCAACGATGACCCTTGAGCGAATGCCTTCCCCACGTGCCCGGCCATCCCGCGCACCCGGGGCGTCACGCCAGCGCGGCGCGGTGGCCCTGGTGGTGGGCTTGAGCCTGTCCGTTCTGCTGGGGGCCATCGGCCTGGCCTTGGACAGCGGCCACCTGTACCTCACGCGGACCGAACTGCAGAACGCGGCCGACGCCTGCGCGCTGGCCGCCAGCTACGAGCTCACCGATGCACCAGCCATCCCTGCCGCCGCCTTCAACCGAGCCGAGGCTGCCGGCCGTGCCGTCGCGCAACGCAACAAGGTGGGCTTTCAAGGCGCAGCCCTGACGGACGCTCAGGTGAGCGTGCAGTTCGGCAGCCAGCTGGGCAGCGGTGGCGCCTGGGTAGCCGCCGGGGCCGCCTCCCCGAGCGCGAAGTACGTGCGGTGCACCGTCGCCCGGTACGACATCGCCCCCTGGTTCATGCAGGTGCTGGGTGCCGGCCCCCAGTCTGTCAATGCCCTGGCCACGGCCTCCTTGTCACCGGCCCAGAAGACCTGCGCCCTGCCCATGGGTTTGTGCGTGCGACCCAGCGGATCGGCGCCCCATTTCGGCTACGTCAAAGGAGATTGGTACGGCCTGGACTTTGCGGAGAGCGGTAACAACGCCAGCTACGGCGGCAACTTCCGCTGGCTCGACTTCGACCCTTCCGGCTCCACGCCAGGGTGCTCTGGCGGGGGCGCACAGGAGATCAACTGCCTGATGTCGGGCACGGGGCAGTGCAGCCTGCCCGCACCGATTGCAGGCGGCTGCTCGACCTCGGGGAACGCCAAGCCCGCGCCCGGCTGTGTGGGCCAGAGCGGCAACGTGAGTTCGATGGAATCGGCCTACAACTCCCGTTTCGGTTTGTACAAGGGCGGCAACGGCAACCCGCAGCCGACCACCGCCGTGCCGGATCTGACGGGCCATGCCTATGCCTGGGAGGACGGCAAGGGCAACTGGCCGCTGGGCCGCAATGCCTACGCAGGCACGGTGGCCGGCACGCCCAACTTTCTGCAGGCACGAGCCGCCAACCTTGGTACGGCGCAGTCACCAGGTCTGAACCCTGCGTTCTATGCCAACGCCTACAAGCCTTCGACGCCGGCGCAGCATCTGGCGCAGGGTGCGGACCGGCGGCGGGTCACCCTGCCCATCATCGACTGCGACAGCTTCACCAGCGGCAAGCATGCGCCCATACGCGGTTATGCCTGCGTGTTGCTGCTCGACCCGTATCGCAAGCAAGGCAACTCGGTGAAGAGCAAGGTCGAGTACTTGGGTGCCTCCCCGGAGCCTGGAAGCCCCTGCTCCACCTCCGGGGTGGTGGGCGACACCGCGAGCCTGGGGCCCATGGTCCCGGCCCTGGTGCAGTGAGGGCTCGACCGATGCGCAGGGCCGTCACACGAGACGACCGTCACGCGCCGCGTGGCGTGGCCGCCGTTGAACTGGCGCTCTTGCTGGCCCCGCTGCTGGTCATGCTCTTTGGGGTGACCGAACTGGGGCGAGCGATCTACACCTACAACACCCTGGACAAGACCGTGCGCGACGCCGCCCGGCACCTGTCGCAGCACGGCCCGGGCGACGCCCTCATCGCGGCCGAGGCCCGCTGCCTGGCGGTCTACGGCAACACCGATTGCACCGGCAACGTGCTGGCCACCGGACTGTCCCCCCAGCAGGTGGTGATCTGCGACGCCGTGGCGTGCCCCACCACCCACGCCGCACAGTCCACGGGCCTGGGGGCGGTGAACCTGGTGACCTTGGGCATCAGCGGCTATGCCTGGTCTTCCGCCGTGACCTGGGTGGTCCCGGACCTGCGCTTCAACACCATCTCGGTGACCTTGCGGGCCCAGCTGTGAAGCGCGCACCCGGCCATCGCCAGCACGGGCTGGCCGCTGTGGAGTTCGCCATCGTGGCGGCGCTCCTGTTCACCCTGATGTTCGGCTTGATCGAGATGGGGCGCCTGCTGTGGACCTGGAACGCGGCCGTCGAGGCCACCCGGCACGGCGCAAGGCTGGCTGCCGTGTGCGACCAGCACGACAGCCGCATCAAGGCCGCCATGGTGCAGCGCCTGCCCGCCCTGTCGGCCGGCCAGATCGTCATCACCTACCTCAACCCACCGGCGGCTGACAACACCTGCACCGCAGCCGACTGCAAGGCCGTGCGGGTGTCGCTGACCGGCCTGACGCACCAGGCCCTGATCCCCCTGGTGCCCCTGAACCTGGCGCTGCCGGCCTTTGCCACCACCCAGCGCAAGGAGTTCATGAACAGCGCGTCCAACGAGGTATGCCAGTGAAGATCAAGCTCATCACCCCCGACAGCCACAACGCCCAGGCCTGGAGCGATGCCTTGCGCGCCGAGGGCGGCTTCGACGTCAAGACGGTGGTGTCTGACCTGCGCCACGTGAACGTCATCGTCAACGGCAGCCGGCCCGACCTGGTGCTGGCCGAGACGGCCACACCCCAGGACTTTGCCGCGCTGGAGCGTCTGGCCACCGCCCACCCCGACGTGGATCATGTGTTGGTCAGCCCGGCGCTGGAGCCCGAATGGCTGCTGCGGGCCATGCGGGCCGGCGTACGGGAGGTGCTGCAGGCGCCCGCTGCACCGGCTGCGGTGGTGGCCGCGCTGCGCCGCCTGACGCGCAAGCGAGCCGGCGCCACGGGCCATGCCGAGCGCTCCCCTGGCGAAGTGATTGCCGTGGTGTCCTGCAAGGGCGGCAGCGGCGCCACCTTCGTGGCTGCCAACCTGGCCCACCTGCTGGCCGAAGGGGGGCGCCGCCGCGTGGCCTTGATCGATCTGAACCTGCAGTTCGGCGACGCCGCGCTCTTTGTCAGCGACGGGCGGGGCTGCAGCCACGTGGCCGACGTGGCGCGGCACATCGACCGGCTGGACGCTGACCTGCTGCGCTCTTCCATGCGGGAGGTGACGCCCGGCCTGTGGGTGCTGGCCGCCCCCGAGGACCCGGCGCAAGGCGTGGACGTCACGCGCGACCACGTACGGCGCATCGTCGAGATGGCGCGCGAGACACACGACCACGTGGTCATCGACACAGGGCGTGCACTCAGCCCGGTGACGCTGCAGGCCCTGGACATGGCCGACCGCCTGTACCCCGTGCTGCAGCTGACCCTGCCCTTCATCCGCGACGGCAAGCG
Source organism: uncultured Rubrivivax sp. (assembly GCA_964432385.1). Classification (GTDB taxonomy): domain Bacteria; phylum Pseudomonadota; class Gammaproteobacteria; order Burkholderiales; family Burkholderiaceae_C; genus Rubrivivax. The sequence goes on along the minus strand of CAYSOD010000105.1, from coordinate 1,350 downwards.
CCTGCGCGATGTCTTTCACTCGCTCGATTACCCGGAGGACAAGATCCAGTGGATCGTCAATCGACACCAGAAGGACAGCGAGTTCAGCACCGAGGACCTGAAGAAGGCGCTGGGCATCCGGGAGGTCATCACCCTGCCCAACCACTACCAGGCCGTGGCCAGTTCGGTGAACCAGGGGGTGCCGGTGGACGTGGTCGCCCCCAGCAGTTCCATCACGCGCGCCCTGCGCGAGCTGGCGCGGCGCATCCTGCCGCCCGCTGCCCCCAAGGTCAGCAGCCGCTGGCTGGCGGGGCTGTTCCGCGCTGCCGCACCGGCGCCATGAGGCACAGCGCATGAGCCTTCGCGAACGACTGGGCGCCGTGGCGCGGACCTCCGCTACCGGCGCCGCCGGGCAGGACGCTGCCCTGCCCTTGCCTTCCACGATGGCGCCCGCCTCCGGGTCGGCCCAGCCCTACCAGGACACCAAGGCGCGCATCCACCAATTGCTGCTGGAGCGGCTGGACCTGCAGGCCCTGCAGAGCCTGCCGACCGAGGCGTTGAAGGAGGAACTGCGTCAGATGGTGGAACGCCTGCTGACCGAGGAGAACCTCGTGCTCAACGCCAGCGAGCGGCGCCACCTGGTGCGCGACATCCAGCACGAGATGCTGGGTTACGGGCCGCTGGAGCCGCTGCTGGCAGACCCCACCATCTCCGACATCCTGGTCAACACCCACCGTCAGGTCTATGTGGAGCGGCGCGGCCGGCTGGAGGTCACGGACGTGACGTTCAGCGATGACGATCACCTGATGAAGATCATCGACAAGATCGTCTCGCGGGTGGGCCGCCGCATCGATGAATCCAGCCCCATGGTGGACGCCCGGCTGCCAGACGGCTCTCGCGTGAACGCCATCATCCCGCCGCTGGCCATCGACGGGCCCATCCTGTCGATCCGGCGCTTTGCGACCGTGCCGCTGCAGATGTCAAACCTGCTGGACTACCGATCCTTGTCCAGCGAAATGGCGCAGTTCATCGGCGCGCTGGTGACGGGCCGTGTGAACATCCTGATCTCCGGGGGAACCGGGTCGGGCAAGACCACTTTGCTGAACATCCTGAGCAGCCACATCCCGCACGACGAGCGCGTGGTGACCATCGAAGACGCCGCGGAGTTGCAATTGCAGCAGCCTCACGTGGTGAGGCTGGAGACGCGGCCGCCCAACATCGAGGGCCGCGGCGAGGTGGCGCAGCGCGCCCTGGTGCGCAATGCACTGCGCATGCGGCCGGACCGGATCATCCTGGGCGAAACCCGCGGCGCCGAGGCCCTGGACATGCTGCAGGCCATGAACACCGGGCATGAAGGCGCGAGGACCACGG
>CAYSOD010000104.1:0-9794 GCA_964432385.1 uncultured Rubrivivax sp. | reverse complement strand
TACTTTCTCGAGACGAAGAAGTGGGAGGTGCACTTCGACTTCGTGCAGCGCTTTCTCGACCCCTGTGCCGACTTTGACCGTTTCAACCTCCGCGAGTACACACACGAACACCGGCGCTTCGTGCTGGGCTCGCTGATGCATTACCTGGACGGTGATCATTGGACCGTCGAGCTTTCTGCGGGCGACACCCTGGCTCCTGAGCGCATCACCTGGGTGTTCGACCACATCGCAGCACGGGTGCCCTGCGTGACGGCACTCAAGTTTCGCCCTGTCTCGCCGCTGCAGATCGACCACGCCACGCGCCTGGCCGGGCGCGTGCCGGTGATCAGCAGCGAGGTGCTGAACGGCTCGGTGAACTACCAACCCGTGGTGCTGGGGGTGGCCTACGGTTACCTGCGGTTGGTCCGCGGCACGCTGGAGGTGTCTGCGGTGCGTCCCTCGGACATCGTGGTGTGCGAGCAGGTGCCCCAGCAGATCCCCCCCGTGGCGGGCCTGGTGACCAGCCAGTTGCAGGCCCCGCTGGCACACGTGGCGGTGCTGTGCCGCCAACGCCAGACGCCCGACATGTCGCTGCGCGGTGCCATCGACATGAGCTTGTTCACCCGCCTGGAGGGTCAGCTCGTCAAGCTGAGCGTCGCGGGGCAGGACTTTGCGCTGGCACTCGCTGACCCCGAGCAAGCACAGGCGGCCTGGGCCGGGATGCGCCCGAAGGCGACGTTTCGAGCTGAGCGTGATCTCGGTGTGCAGGGCCTGGTCGACGTGGCGGCGCCGGAGCCTTTGGCCGCTCGCGTCGTGGGGGTGAAGGCGGCGCAGATGGCACGTCTGTCCCGCATCGAAGGGCTGACCACGCCAGGGGGTTTGGCGATTCCTTTCTCGGCCTACGCGGAGCACCTGCAGGCCGCGGGTCTCCATCCAGACCTCGACGAGATGCTGGTCGACCCCGACTTTGCGCGTGACGCTACCGTGCGGGCGCAGCGCCTGGCCAAACTGCGCGAGGCGATACAGAGCCAGCCCGTGCAGGGCGACTTGCTGGGCCTGCTGTGCATCCGGGTGAACGAGATGGCGCCCGGACAGCGGGTCATCTTTCGAAGCAGCACCAATGCAGAGGATCTGGACAACTTCAACGGCGCCGGGCTTTACGACAGCGTCGTGTTGCCAGCGGACCCCTCGCCCGAGCAGGTGGCCAATGCCTTGCGCCAGGTATGGGCCAGTGTCTGGCTGCAGCGGGCCTTCGAGGAGCGCGAGTGGTACCGCATCGAACACCGAACAGTGGCCATGGGGGTGCTCGTCCAGCCTTTCGTCAAAGAGGCCGTGGCCACGGGGGTGGCGATCACTGGCAACCCGTTCAAGCCCGGCCTGGACGCCGTCTTCATCAACACCCAGTGGACCGGAGGCAGCGTGACGGGTGCTGCGGGCGACGAGATGCCCGAGCAGGTCTTGGTGGCCACCTGGACCGGGGTGTGCGAGCCCGAGCTGATCAGCCGCAGCTCGCTGGCTGACGGGGCGCCGATCCTGGCGGAGCAAGAACTCACGGACCTCACCACTCAGTTGCGCCGCATCCACCACAGCCTGTTGGCCGGCCACACGGGCGCTGCCAATGCCATGGACGTGGAGTTCGCGCTCACGCGAGAACGCAGGTTCGTCATGCTGCAGGCCCGGCCTTACACCATCGTCTACAGCCTGGACCGTGCCCAGCGTGAGCGGCCCCGGGCCGGCTGGCCACAGCGGGCGATGGCAAGGCTGCGCAGAGTGGCCCATCGCGCCCAGACGGGCTGGCTTCGTCGGCCGGTGCTGGGTGCCTGACTCACGGCTCCAGAAGGTCTGGCTCTGCCCCTGAAGAGCCGTAGGTCAGATGAGCCGCCTGTGCGCCTACCGCGCTTTGGCAAGGGCCACTGGCGGGGGCCTGCGCATGAGGCGGCGGCGTGCCCAGGACAGGGCCTGCGCCGTTCGTGCCACCGCATGTGCAAAGCGCCCGAGCGCGATCGACCCCGACTGCAGCGGCACGCGGTCGGGCCAGAGGTCCTCGATGAAGGAGCCGGGCTCTGCGCCGCTGTCGATGAAGCGGAAATCGTCCCCCACTTGTTCCAGAGCCTGGAGAAAGCCCAGTTCGTTCAGCCAGCCCGGACCGTACTTTGCGTAACGGGGGTCGAAGCAGACCTTGAAGGCAAAGCCGTCATGGCCTGAGCGCAGGTTGCAGGTCGAGGCGATCACCTGGCCGTCCAGTCTCAGCTCGGTGAAGAAGACATCGCCCTCGACGCGAAATTCACGGGTCATGTCCCGAAAGAAGGCCGATTCATGGGGGCTGGAGCGCAGCGAGGTGCCCTGCTCGCCCTTCCACCCCGCATGCTCCAGGTCCAGGAAGGTTTCGATCGTCTGGTCCTGCACCTCGTCGCCCTGCAGGCAGTGCCATGAGACGTGGCCCTGCTGGCCCAGCTTGCGCCACTGCTTCTCGTGATGGCGCAGCCTTGAAGCCGGCACATGCTGGCGCCATCGCTGGCTGGCACCGGCCGAGGGCAGCAGGCAAGCCCGCTCGGCGCGGGCCACCTCATGCCAGGAGGCGCCTCGCTCACTCATCACAGCGTGCAACAAGAGGGCGGTGGCCCCTGTGGCGTTGAGCCTGTCCATCCGCAAGCCACGGGTGCGCCGGCTCAAGGCATCCAGCAGCGCGTGCAAGGCGGGGTGCGCGGTTTGTGCATCCAGCAGCAATCCGCCCAGAAAGGTATGTGTCGAAGCGTAGGCCTGCGCGTGCGGCAAGGGGAACAGGGGGCGGGGCCTGCGGGTCTGGAACAGGCCCAGCCCGCACAGGCTGTCAGCTTGGGCCGACCCCTCATGCACGCTCACCGCCCAGACGGGGGCAGACACCGGCAGGTGGCGCAGCGCTGGCAGCACGAAGCGGGCGGAGAGGTAGGCATTGGCCTCGAGGGCCCGCGATTCCAGGGCGCGCCACTGGGGACGCAGCGCCCACAGCGTCTCGGCCTGGTCATGGAAGAAGGTCTTCACGGGGGTCAGGGGTTCAGGGAGAAACGCCCGCTGTGAGCTCGGCGAAGCCCCTGCGGCGGCGCAACTGGCCGCCGGTCAGCTCCACGATCTCGTCACACTGGCTCAGCGTGGAGGTGCGGTGGGCCACCATGAGGATGGTCAGCTCGGGCCCCAGGGACTCGATCGCTTCCATCACGGCGCGTTCGGTGGTGTGGTCCAGCGCGCTGGTGGCCTCGTCGAAGACAAGCACGTCGGCCTGCTTGTACAGCGCCCTGGCGATGCCGATGCGCTGCCGCTGCCCGCCGGACAGCCGAACGCCCCGCTCACCGACCAGGGTGTCGTAGCCATGCGGCCAGCTGCCGATGCTGGACGTCATCTGCGCCTGTGCCGCCGCACGGTGAACCCGCTCCATGTCGATGTGCGGCCGCGGCACCCCCAGTGCGATGTTTTCCGCCACGCTGGCGTCCGCCAGGTAGATGGCCTGGGGCACGTGCGCGATGCGACGCTGCCAGGCCTGGGCGTTGGCGGCGGTGACGGCCTGCCCGTCCACCAGCAGCTGCCCCTGGGTCGGCGGCAGCAGGCCCATCAGGATGTCCAGCAGGGTGCTCTTGCCGCTGCCGGTGGTGCCGATGAAGCCCACCCGACTGCCCTTGGCGATGCGCAGGTTCAGGCCCTGCAAGGCCCAGGGCCTGTCGGCGCGGTACCGAAAGCCCAGACCTCGGCACTCGATGGCGCGCTCGAAGGGTAGGCACTGCTCGGATGATGAGCGAGCCGGGAGCATGGGGCTGGGCATGGGCTGCTCCAGCAGGGCCAGGGTGTCTCGCAGGGACTTGTCGCTGCCGCTCAAGGCGGTGAGCGCGTGATAGACCTGCTGGAACAGCGGCAGCATGCGCTGCGCGGCGATGGCCAGCGCCCCCACCACGGGCAGCGCCGCCGAGAAGCCTTCGGGTTGTTGCGCCAGGGCACAGGCCAGCCCGGCGATGAAGCACACGCCCAGCGCCTCGATGCCAAAGCGCGGGACCTCGCCCGTGACCGCGGTGTCGGCCTGCGCGCGGCGCATGCGGCGGTCGGCTCTGTGGTATTCCTCGCAGTACACGGCTTGCGAGTTGTCCAGCAACACGTCCCGTATCCCGCCCAAGCCTTCCTGCAGTGACTTGATCCGCTGGGTGGAGCAGACGGCCACCTGCAGGCTGTTGGCCCTCAAGCGAGCGCGGCTGACCCGGTAGATGACCAGGTAGATCAGACCGAACCCTGAGAACGTGACCAGGGCGACCAGGGGCTTGTACAGCAGCAGCGCTGCCAGGATGACTGTCAGCACCAGCGTGTTGGACGCGATGACGACCAGCGGGCCCAACACACTGAAGATCACGGTGTTGACCTTGCCCGAAATGGCATCGATGACCTCGCTGCTGTTGCGCTCCAGGTGCACGGTGTAGGGTTGGTACAGCGTGCGTCGGTACACCTCCATGCTGAGGTCGGCGCCGGTGGCAAAGGTCAGACGGGTGCGCAGCCAGATGGCGGCTACCCGCACAGCGGCCGCCAACAGGGCGGCGGTGCAGAACAGCACGGTGGCGGGGACCAGCAGGTCCTGAGGCTGGGTGATGCCCAGCCGGGTGATCAGGGGCTGGGCATACGCGTGCTCGAAAACCCGTTCCGGCGCGGTGAGCACGCCCAGGAAGGGCAGCACGGCGCCAATGGAGAACACCTCGGCCAAGGACGCCAGCAAGGTGAAGCCCAGCAGGGCCAGCAGTTGCGCCCGGCGCTTCGGAGGGATGGCAGCCCAGAGCCGTGTCAAGGCGTTGGAGACAGGAAGTGGCGAGACCTGGGGAGCAAGCGGCATCGGCAGGTGAGCGGGAGGTGGTGAGGCTGGCGGTTGAGCGTTGGCGGAGCGACCACCCTGATGCGCGGTCAACGCTCAGGCGCTCACAGGGGGGGCGCCATGCATGTTCGGTGGCCCGGCGGGCCAGGCACTTGCACAAAGTCAGGTGCGGTCTTGCGGGGCGCCCTGGACAGGCGGACCGCACCCTTGGCGAATGCCCTGCGCCGCGTTGAGGGTGTTGGCTATTGCCTATCCTCGGCAGCGCCTGAGGAGACAACGCACATGATGAACCTGAACCGCATGACGATCGCGGCCCGGCTGGGGGTGATGCTGGCCACCTTTGCCGTCCTTGGGGCTTTGTTCGTGGCCTGGGCATTGACCGAGATCAGCCAGATGCGCCATGACTCGCGCCGAGCGGCCGACGTGCTCACGCCGCAGCTGCTGCGCATGGGGGAGATGGAGCTCACCCTGACCCGCATTTCTTTGCAGGCTCGCCACGCCATCCTGGCGCGCAACCCGGCCGAGCTCAAGGCCACACTGGACGAGATCGGCCGGCTGTCCAAGCGGCTCGATACGCTGACGAACGAGTTCGAGGCGGCCATATCCTCGGACCGAGGCCGCAAGCTGTTTGCCGAGCTCAAGGCCAGGAAGGACATGTTCTGGCAGCAGGCGGGCGAGGTGGTCGAGCATGTGGCGGCCGGTCGGCGTGACGAGGCCTTCGCGCACCTGGTGGACCACGTGGTGCCCGCGCGGGACGCTTGGCTGGCGACGATGGCGGCCCAGCGCGAGTGGCAGCGCGAACTGCTGTTGGGCAGCGTGAATGCGGTCCATCAGGGCATCTCGGCGGCAGAGTATTCGCTGTACGCCCTGCTGGCCTTGCTGGCCGTGGGCGCAGCAGGCGGGGCCTGGCTCGGAGGGCGTGCCATCCGCACCCGGGCGCACGCGGTGGTGGAGGTGGCCGACCGCATCGCCCAGGGCGACCTCACCGCGCCCGTGACGGCGGGGGGCGCAGACGAATTTGCGCCCGTGTTCAGTGCTTTGCGCGACATGCAGGGTCGCCTGGCCAGCGTGGTGAGCCTGGTGCAGGTGGGCGCTCAACAGGTCGCCCATGCCAGCGCCGAGATCACCAGTGGCAACGCCGACCTGAGCGCCCGCACCGAGCACCAGGCCAGCAGCCTGCAGGAAACCGCCGCGGCCATGGACGAACTCAGCTCCACCGTCAGGAGCAATGCCGAGACGGCACGCTTGGCCACGCAGCTGGCGGTGTCGGCCACTGCCGTGGCGGCCAAGGGTGGCGAAGTGGTGGCCAAGGTCGTCACGACCATGGAGGAAATTGCCGGCAGCTCGCGCAAGATCGCCGACATCATTGGCGTGATCGATGGCATCGCCTTCCAAACCAACATCCTGGCCCTGAACGCCGCGGTGGAGGCGGCCCGTGCAGGTGAGCAGGGCCGTGGCTTTGCCGTCGTGGCTGGCGAGGTGCGCTCCTTGGCCTCGCGCAGCGCGGTGGCAGCGCGGGAAATCGCGGGTCTCATCGGCAATTCCGTGGAACGGGTGACCACGGGCACCCGCCTGGTGGGTGAGGCCGGCACGACCATGGACGAGATCGTGGCGCAGGTGCGGCGCGTCTCGGACCTGATTGCCGAGATCGGCTCGGCCACCGCAGAGCAGACCACTGGCATCGGGCATGTCAGCCAGGCCGTGACCCAACTGGACGGGGTGACTCAGCAGAACGCCGCCTTGGTGCAACGCAGCGCTCAGGCCACGTCCAGCCTGCGCGAGCAGGCGGATCGGCTTGTGGAGTCGGTGGGCACCTTCCGCGTGTTGGCCACTTCCTAGCGCGGCGTGCCGCTGGCGCGCGAGGGCTTGCGCATGTCCCACGGCCAGCCTGCCTGGCAGCGCGCGGACACAATGAGGCATGCCGGTTCCTGCCCTGTCCACCGTCGAGCTGTTTCTGGTCGCGATGGCGGTCATCTTCGTGGTGCCCTACGCGATCTGGCGCCTGGGGCACACCGACTACTGGGCGCCGCTGGTGGTGGTGCAGATCGTCACCGGCATCCTGCTCGGGCCGGGCCTGTTCGGCGCCCTGTTTCCGGACCTGTTCAGCGCGGTCTTCAAGCCCCCGGTGGTGCAGTCACTCAACGGGCTGGCGTGGTGGGCCGTGAGCCTGTTCGTCTTCATCGCCGGTCTGGAACTGGATCTGAAGTCGGCCTGGACCCACCGCGCCGAGAGCGCCATCACCGCAGGTTGTGCACTGGTGCTGCCGCTGCTGGCGGGCTCGGTGCTGGCCCTCGCCTTGATCTCCTTGGCAGGAACAGGATGGATGGGACCGAAAGCGCAGCCTTGGCAGTTCGTCGCCGGCATCGGCATGGGCTGCGCTGTCACCGCCTTGCCCATCCTCGTGCTGCTGATGGAGAAGATGGGGATCATGCGCGAACCCCTGGGCCAGCGCATCCTGCGCTACGCCAGCCTGGACGACATCCTCATCTGGACGGTGCTGGCCGTGATCCTGCTGGACTGGACGAGGGTGGGCCGCCAGGTGGTGTTCGTCGTCGTCTTTGCCTTGGCGGCGTGGGCTTTCCGGCGTCTGTTGGCCCGGTTGCCGGAGAGCGACCGGTGGTTTCTGGCCCTGCCCTGGCTGGCGCTGGTGTCGCTGGGGGCCGACTGGTGTGGCCTGCACTTCATGGTGGGCGCGTTTCTCGCCGGTGCGGTGCTGGAGCGGGACTGGTTCTCGCTGCCGCGGCTCGACGCCTTGCGTGCCAACGTGTTGCTCGTGCTGATGCCGGTGTTCTTCCTGTCCACCGGGCTGCGCACCCAGTGGGGCGTGGGAGGCGTGGCTGTGTTCGCCCTGACGGGGGCGCTGGTTGTGGCCTCGGTGGGCGGCAAGCTCTTGGGGCTGGCCATCGCGGCTCGCCTGCAAGGGTGGGCGCCTGGCGAGGCTGCTGCCGTGGGCTGGCTGTTGCAGACCAAGGGGCTGATCGAGATCATCTTTGCCAGCATCCTGCTGGACCGCCAGATCATCAGCGCCGACACCTTCACGGCGCTGCTGCTGATGGCCGTGATCAGCACCATGCTGACCGTGCCCATGGTGGCTCCTCGCCTGGCGCGTTTGCAAGGGCTCATTGGCAAGAGCGGGTAGGCCCTCGGCAGCCCCAGCACATCAAGCATGGCGTGACACGGCCCCTGACGGAGAGCGGGTTTCGGCATCGGTGCCTGTCAAGGCCCTGGTTCCGTGATGGAATCAAATAATCGGTTGAGGTGATGGCCGACGAGCCCGGAAGCGATCATGCAAGCTCCCTACTTTCCTGACGACGAGAGCCGCCGCCTTGCCTCGCTGCGAAGCCTGCTCGTGCTCGACACTCCGCCAGAGGAGCGCTTCGACAGCCTGACGGCCTACGCCGCGGCCACCTTCGATGTGCCGATTGCCCTGGTCAGCCTGGTGGATGACGACCGCCAGTGGTTCAAGTCGCGCTGCGGCCTAGGGGCCGAAGCCACGGGCCGGGATGTGAGCTTTTGCGGCCACACCATCCTGCAGCCGGGCGTGATGGTCATCGAGGATGCCTTGGCGGACCCGCGCTTCGCCGACAACCCCCTGGTGCTGGGCGACCCCTTCATCCGTTTCTACGCGGGCGCGCCCTTGCGCTTGCGCGACGGCACCCAGCCCGGCACCTTCTGCCTCATCGATCGCAAGCGCCGCAAGCTCGATGCCTGGGCGCAGGGGCACCTGCAGGACCTGGCGCGCGTGGCCTCGATGGAACTCGAGGGCCTGGCGGCCAGCAGCTCGTTTCTGCGTGATCGCTCGTCACGCGCCTGACACCGCCGCCGACACTGACGCTGACACTGCCACGGTGTGACGATGCCTTGAGGTGTCACGCCCCGGCGCGATGCTCCGGTGCGCCCTTGCGCCCTTGCGCCTCCCAGCAGCGAACACCCTACGCGCTGGCCGGCCGCGCAGCCGCCGAAGCGCGCCTGGCCCAGTGGTGCACGACGGTGACCAGGCGGTCGGGGTCGATGGGCTTGGTGATCACCTCGTCCATGCCAGCCTCCAGACACGCAGTCCGGTCGGTGTCCATGGCGTTGGCGGTCATGGCCACCACCGGCAGGTGTGATGAGCCCGGCATGTTCCGCAGCCGCCGCGTGGCCTCCAGGCCGTCCATGCGCGGCATCTGCATGTCCATCAGCACCAGGTCCAGGCCGGCATCCTGCCCGATGCGCTCCAACGCCTGCAAACCGTCTTCCGCCGTTTCCACGCAGGCGCCGGCCGCGCTGAGCATCTCGCGCGCGATCATCAGGTTGACCTCGTTGTCGTCCACCACCAGCAGCCGCAGCCCGTCAAGCCGCGGCGGCGGCAGGTCTGGCGGCGGCTGTGAGCTTGGCAGGCTCGCGCTATGGGGCAGGAGTCCGGCCGGACCTGGCGGTGAAGGGGAACCCTGCATCTCGGTCTGGGCCAGGGTCGCTGAGGTGGCCGTGGCAAGTCCACCGCTGCCGCGCTCGCCAGTCTGAGCAGGGCAGCCCAGCCGGGCGGTGAACCAGAAGGTTGAGCCTTCGCCCGGGCGACTCTGCACCCCCACCTCGCCGCCCATCATGCCGGCCAGGCGCTGCGCGATCGCCAGGCCCAGGCCGGTACCGCCGTACTGCCGGCTCGTGGAGGTGTCTGCCTGCTGAAAGCTGCGGAACAGGCGCTGTTGCTGCGCCTGGTCCAGGCCGATGCCGGTGTCGCTGACCGACAGGCGCAGCAGCACGGCGTCACCGTCGTGTTGCGCCACCTGCGCGGCCACGGTGATGCTGCCGCGCTCGGTGAACTTCACGGCGTTGTGGCCGTAGTTGATGAGCACCTGGCTCAGGCGCAGCGGGTCGCCCAGAAGCTGGTGCGGCACGTCGGGCGCGATGTCGAAGCGCAGCGTCAGCCCCTTGGCCGTGGCCTTCTCGGCCACCAGGTTGGAGAAGTTGTCCAGCACATCGGACAATTTGAAGGCGATGGTCTCGAGCTCGAGCT
>CAYSOD010000103.1:0-9854 GCA_964432385.1 uncultured Rubrivivax sp. | reverse complement strand
GCCGAGGCATCACGCCCGGCCACGATCTCGATGCGGATCTCGCCACTGTCGGGCAGCACGATGGGCCGGTTCGAAAGCGTGTGCGAGGCAATGGGCACCAGCACCCAGCCGGCGATGCCGGGGTGCAGGATGGGTCCGCCTGCCGACAGGGCATAGGCTGTGGAGCCCGTGGGCGAGGCCACGATCAGGCCATCGGCCCGCAGGTTGGCGACGAAGTCGCTGCCGATGTCCACCCGAAGCTCGACCATGCCGGCCGTGGCGCCGCGGCTGACCACGACGTCGTTCATGGACAGACCCTCGAAGATGCGCTCGCCATCGCGCCAGACGCTGCCGTCCAGCATGGTGCGGTGCTCTTCCTCGTAGTCGCCTGCCAGCATGGGCTTGAGAGACTCCTTGAAGCGGTCGATCGGCACGTCGGTGATGAAGCCCAGCCGACCCTGGTTGATCCCCACCAGGGGCAGGTCGTGACGAGCCAGCTCTCGGGCAATGCCCAGCATGGTGCCGTCACCGCCCACCACCACCGCCAGGTCGCAACGCGCGCCGATCTCGGCCGCGCTCAAGGCCTCGTAGTGAGCCACGCCCGTGGCCATGGCCGTGTCCCGGTCGAACGACACGTCCAGACCCTGCTCGATGAGAAAGTGAGCCACCTCCTCCAGCACGGGCCGGATGCCGCGGGCCTGGTACTTGCCAACGATGGCCGCATGGTGGAAGCGCAAGGGCATGATGCAATTCATTACACCATAGGGGTCCCGAAGAAACACCCCCTCAGAAGGGGGCGTTGACAGGGGTGGCCACGAGGCACGGAGGTACCCCGCCAGGGGCTTGTGGCCACCGGCCGCACGCCTGCAGGATGCAGGCCCCGATCACTACAATCGCTACATGCTGGACCAACGCGCCAGGACCCTGCTCAAGACCCTCGTCGAGCGCTACATCGCCGAGGGTCAGCCCGTGGGCTCGCGCACCTTGTCCCGCGCGTCGGGGCTCGACCTGTCACCCGCCACGATACGCAACGTGATGAGTGACCTGGAAGAACTGGGCCTGATCGCCAGCCCGCACACCAGCGCGGGGCGCATCCCCACCGCACGCGGCTACCGCCTGTTTGTGGACACCATGCTGACGGCCCGGCCTTTGGACCTGGACCAAGCGCCTCCGGACCTCGCAGCCGCACGCGGGCAACTCCACCCCGACCAGCCGCAGCGCGTCATCGCGCAGGCGGCGCAGATGCTGTCCAGCCTGTCGAGCTTTGTGGGCGTGGTCACGGCGCCTCGCAAGGCCAGTGTCTTCCACCATATCGAGTTCTTGCGCCTGGGTGAGCGGCGGGTGCTGGTCATCATGGTGGCGCCCGACGGTGATGTGCAGAACCGCGTCATTTTCACCGCCCGAGACCACAGCCAAGCCGAGCTGGTGGAGGCTGCCAACCACCTCAATGCTCACTATGCAGGCCTGTCCATCGAGGCCGTGCGCGAGCGTCTGAAGACCGAGATCGAGGCGCTGCGCAGCGAGATTGCCGTGCTGATGCAGGCCGCCGTGCAGGTGGGTACCGAGGCCATGGAAGAGTCGGTGGACCAGGTGGTTGTCAGTGGCGAACGCAACCTGCTGGGCGTGCAAGACTTCAGCCACGACATGAACTCGCTGCGCAAGCTGTTCGAGGTCTTCGAACAGAAGACGGAGCTGATGCGCCTGCTGGACGTCTCCAGCCGCGCGGAGGGCGTGCGCATCTACATCGGCGGCGAGAGCCGCGTGGTGCCCTTCGAGGAACTCTCGGTGGTGACCGCGCCTTACGAGATCGACGGCCGGGTAGTGGGTACCCTGGGCGTCATCGGCCCCACCCGCATGGCCTATGACCGCATGATCCAGATCGTGGACATCACCTCCCGGCTGGTAGGACACGCCTTGTCGGCGCGCTGACGGGCGTTGATCGGCGACGACAAATTCCGAATCTACTCACCCTCCTAGAATCGCAGCGGTTCAAGGGGGGCGTTAGCTCAGTTGGTCAGAGCAGAGGACTCATAATCCTTTGGTCGTTGGTTCAAGTCCAACACGCCCTACCAAGCCTTGTTGCCGGCCCCATCGCGAGTTGCCAGCGCCTGGTCAGCGTACTCGACTGATCGCGGAAATGGTGGGAGGGTTCAGCGGCAAGCTCACTTCGGAGCCGTTGCTCATGACCTGTACGGCCCTCATGGCAGCAAGTGTCGCGTCGCTGTTCACATCCGCGGTCGTGAGCACTGAGCCGAACACCGCGTAACCGTTCCCGTCGGCCGAGCGCTGTGCGTCCAGGAAGACGTTGTCTGCAAGGTTGATATAGAACTGGCTGGTGGCGCTGTCCGGTACGCTGGTGCGCGCCATGCCAATCGTCTTGGTCATGTTGCTCAGGCCCGTGAGGGAGGTCTTCTCCAGGGGAATGGGCGGCCTCGTGGGTGCTTTGATCCAGTAGTTGGCATCCGAGTAGGTGTAAGCGCCGCCTTGAGCCACGAAAGAGCTGTAGATGCGGTGGAACACCGTGTTCTCGAAATGGCCGTCCTGCACGTAGTCCAGAAAGTTCTTGACGGTGATGGGCGCCTTGGCTGGCTCAAGTTCGATCACCAGGCTTCCCAGTGACGTGGCTATCATTACCTGTGGCTTGGGCACGGCAAAGCTCGCGGTCTTGAGTACGGCTCCGCTGACTGAGAGCAGGCTCAAGCTGATGTCTCCGTCACGGTCAGGGGTACAAGTCACCTTGACGGATGTTGCGGTGCCACCGCTGAGCACTGTAGCCCCCGAACAACCTGTGGCGTTTACCGCGATACCCGCGTCAAGGTTTGCACCCGCCACGCTGAACGTTGCGAGCCTGTCGTAGGCTGGAGTTGCATCGGCCGAGACGGCGCTCACCGACGCAACGCGGGCTTCCACAGCACCGCCACCGCAAGCTGCGATGAAGGCTGTCAAGCCAAGAGCGCCGCTCATGGCGATGGGTTTGAGCTTGCTAGAGAGTTGGCAGTTCATGGTGTCAGATGAGGTCTGGTTGGAGAAGTGGGCTCGCCCAAAGGACGGCCAGTACTGTCACCCCCATCTCTGATCTGACGATTGATTGGCGTCAGCGAACGCTGCGTACTGCCTTTTCACCCGGACTGACATCCAGTCGTAGGACTCGGCCCGCCCCCCCCTCGCCAAGTAGCGCGGTGCCCGTACTCGATTCAGCGGCGCAGGAACAAGTATTCGTGGTTGGTACGGCCCACCCAGCCGATTCGAAAGCCCGCTGCCCTCAGGCGGGCGATGATCTGGCGGGTCTGGCTGGGATGGAGGCCTGGCAGGAAGTGGTGGAACTCGATCATGAGTTGGGAAACTCCTTCGAGCGTGCCCTCGTCCAGTGCTCGGTGCAGCACCCCATACTCTGCGCCTTCGATGTCCATCTTGATGATGTCAGGCTGGTGGACACCACACAGCTGAAACGCGCTTCGCAGCGTGAGGCCGCGTACCGAAATGCTGGGTTGTCCCTTGTAGTCCGCTGACGCGGACGCGCTGACCTGGTCCGCGGCATCGTGAGGCGGCAGCCGGAACTCCAGCGTGCCATCGCGTTCGGCCAGTGCCACCGAGTACAGGCTCAGCCCCGGGATCGGCCCCAGGCTCTCAACATAGGCCACCGAGGTCGGGGTGGGGTCGAATCCTGCGATTGAACAGCCGAAGTGCTGCACCACTGCTTGTTCGAAACTGATGTCCTGTCCAAGCCCGAAACACAACATGTGGGTGGCGGGTGACAGACCTGAGGCGTTCACCGCCCATCGACCATAGCTGGACCCGAACTCGACGATATCCCGTTCAGGACTCACCCAATGAAAGGGTTCTTGTCCGCACAGTGCCTTCAAGAAAGTGCCCCGGCGTACAGCCCGGTACAGGTTGGCCCTGAGGCCCGAGTGCCTCGTGGGCAAGGGTGGGCCTACTGGCGGGACCTGTGAATCGGAAGAAACCATCCTGGGACCCCTGGCGGTCTCCAGGCGAGGCCCGAGACTGCGCGTACTCAACAAGGAGACGAGCAGGCTACTGGTGAGTTCTCGACTTCGTAGCGGTGCCGGCCGGCGACCCTATCTCTTGAAGGGGAATCCAGCTTCCACGGCCTGTAATTGCCACTCTACCCAGGGCTGCAGGCTGGATTGGACGCGCGGACCATCGGGGTAATCCGAGAAATCAACGCACCCGGGTGATGGCGGTGATCAAGGGTGGATTGGTAGGCAGACTGACTTCGGACCCGTTCGACACCACCCTCACGGCTCTCAGTGCCGATAGGGTCGCAGCGCTGTTGACATCGGAACTAGAGATGACGGTTCCGAAGACTGCGTATCCGTTGCCGTCGGCAGCAAACTGCGCGTTCAGGAACAGGTTGTCCTCCAGATTGATGAAGAACTGACTGGTGGCGCTGTCTGGCAGTGAAGTTCGCGCCATGGCTATCGTGCCCGCCGTATTGCTGAGACCAGTTACCGATGTCTTTTCAAGCCTGATGGGTGCTCTCGTTGGGGCCTTGTAGAAGTAGTTGGTTGCGAAGGTGTAGCCTCCGCCCTGGACCATGAAGTTGCTGATGACGCGGTGGAATACTGTGTTGATGAAGAACCCGTCTTGGATATAGCCAAGGAAGTTGTTCACGGTGACCGGGGCTTTGGCAGGTTCCAGCTCGATCAGCATGGATCCAAGGGTGGTGGTCATCCTCACCAGTGGCTTGGGTACGCTGAAAGTAGCGCTCTTCAACTGCAAACCCGCCGCGCTGGCCAAGCTTATTGAAATGTTCCCATCGCGGTTGGGTCGACAGCTGAACTTCAACTCCTGAACTGTCGCGCCAGGCAGCGATGTGATACCGGCACAACCATCACCTGTCACCGTCACTGCCGTATCCAGGTCGCTTCCTGCGACGGTGAAGGTGTTCGTCACGTCATATGCCAGTGGAGCATTGGCCGCGATCGCGTTGATCGATGCAACCCGCGGTGCCTGAGCGATGAATCCCTGGATGAGAGCGGACAAATCCTCTGTAACGTTCGATGCCTCCGTGACGCTGGCCACCACCGCACGCAGGGTCGAGAGGCTGACCGTATCACCCTTCATCGTCTCGGTGTAGTAACGGGCAAACGCTACCTGGTTGGCCATCTTGCGTGCAGTACCGGCCCATTGAGGGTCGTTTGCAGGCTTGCGTGCCAGATTGCTAAAGATGGCGAAGATCACATCGCCTCGCGTCCAGTTGGGCAATGCCAATGCGGCCACGATGTCC
This sequence comes from uncultured Rubrivivax sp., assembly GCA_964432385.1. Classification (GTDB taxonomy): domain Bacteria; phylum Pseudomonadota; class Gammaproteobacteria; order Burkholderiales; family Burkholderiaceae_C; genus Rubrivivax. Next base: position 4,624 of record CAYSOD010000103.1, on the reverse strand, counting down.
GCCACGGCCTCCTGCTGCGCTTGTCCTGATGCGCTGGTGCCGACAACATTGCTCACCAATTTCGTCGCGAACTCTTGATTCGACATCGTGGCTGGATAGGTGTTGGTGAACTGAGGTTTGGCTGTGAAGATATTGACGATCTCCTTGATGCTCAAACCATAGTTCGCCGCCTCCAGCAACTGGCCCATGTATGTGACCCCGGGCGCCGCCCCAAAAGCGATGGCGAAGAATCGATACAGGTCATCAGGGTCGTAAGCGGAGAGGGGCGGTGACGTCACAGCCAGTGGAACTCGCCGCTCCTGGGCACCTTCCTCCGAGCCGCCGCCACACGCCACGATCATCAGTGCCAAGACCAAGACACCGAGACGACTTGCCACGTGCTTCGCGCATGAGCGGGCGCGTGGGCGTTGGATCGATACAAAGATCATGTTGTTGAATTCGAGCAATGAGCAACCCCTTGATGGTAGCGATTGCGTCTCTTGGTGCCACCCAGCCATCAGGCGCCACGCTCCCACGCCCGCACGAACTCCCGCGCTCGCTGGCCCACCGCCCGTGCCGCATCACCAGGCTGATAGAGCTGCCCGCCGATGCCAAACCCCGTGGCACCCGCTGCTGTCCATTGAGACAGGTTATCGGTCGCCACGCCGCCCACCGGCCACAAGGGCGTGCCTTCGGGCAGCACCGCTCTCAGGGCTTTGAGGCCTCTCGGGCCCCAGACTTCGGCCGGGAAGAGCTTCAGGCCGTGCGCGCCGTGGCGCAGTGCGGTGAAGGCCTCTGAGGCGGTGCCCACGCCGGGCACGCACCACAGGCCCAGGGACACGGCCTGTTCGATGACGGCCGGGTCGCAGTGGGGGCACACGATGAGGCGACCGCCGGCCTTGGCCACGGCCTTGACGTCCTGTGGGCTCATCACCGTGCCCGCGCCGATCAAGGTGCCAGGCGGCGCCATCGCGGCCAGGATGGCGATGCCCTGCAGCGCACCGGGCCGGTTCAGCGGCACTTCCACGGCCTTGAAGCCCGCCTCGAACAAGGCCGCGCCCACGACGGCGGCGTCCTCGGCCGGCAAGCCGCGCAGGATGGCCACGAGCGGGGGGTCCAAGGGCGGCAGGCTTCGAGGCCTGTCAGCGGTGCCTGGTGGGGTCTGCGGCGCCTGGGCAGGAGTGCGAGTCATGAGCGATCCTCCAACAGGTGAGCCAGGGCCGTCTTGTAGACCTCGCCCGGCTCCAGGTGGTGCAGGTGCACGCCGAAGACCAAAGCGGCCTCGGCGTGGCGGGCAGCCAGCTGCGGTGCCCCGATGACCGTGACGGCATCCGGCAGGCGCCCCACGCCGCGACGGCGCAGTTCGTGCCACTCCGCGCCGATGAGCAGACCGCTGAGGTAGTCCCGTGCCTGCTCGGCAGGCAGCTCCCCCGTCACCACGCGCGCTCGGCAGCCGAACAGGGCGTGGGACAGGGCCACGTCGGCGGCGTTGTGCAGGCCTTGAGCAAAGGCTTCAGGGTGACGGTCTGAAGTGCCAGCGTCACCGCTGCCCGCCGCCGCGGCCAGGGTGCCTTGGCGGCTCAGCAGATCGAACAGCTCACCCGTCATGAAGGTAGCGAAGTCGGCCACCCGGCCGGCGCTCATGCGCACCCACTTGCTGTGCGTGCCTGGCAGCAGGAACCAGCCCGAGTCCTGGCCTTGCAGGGCCGCGCCCAGGAGCTGCGTCTCCTCGCCGCGCATCACGTCCACCGCACCGCCGTGCCGCAGCGCGATGCCGGGCACGATCTCCACGCGCCGCTCGAGCCCCGGCACGCGCAGCAGGTGCCGGCCCAGCTCACGCAGCGGCACCTCGGGGCTGAGATAGGGCACCTGAATCCAGCCGTTGGCGCTGCCGACCATGCCGGACATCAGCACATGCACCTGTGGGCCGGTTGCATCCAGCTCATGCAGCAAGGCGCCCAGAGAACTCTCGAAGCGGCCTCGCGCCGCGAGCATGCCGTCGGCGTCGGCGTGCTCGGCCAGGCAACGGCCATCGGCAGCCAAGGCATAGCCCCGGCGGTGGGTGGTGCCCCAGTCCACGCCCACGGCAGCGACAGATAACGGTTTCACGGTGCAAGCGTCCTCATGAGGGCCTCGTGGCAGCGGTGGCGGGAAGGGGCAGGGCGGTCTTGTACCGCACCTGCTTGAGCGCGAAGCTGGAGCGGATCTTCTCGATGCCGGGAATGGGCGTCAGCTGTTCCAGGATGAAGCGCTCCAGCGCACCGATGTCGGGCACGGCCACGCGGATGAGGTAGTCGCTGTCGCCGGTCATCAGGTAGCACTCCATCACCTGCTCGTGCTCGGCGATGCGCCGCTCGAACTCCGCCAGGGACTCCTTGCCCTGCTCCTTGAGGCTGATGTTGATGAACACGTTCAGCCCCAGGCCCAGCGCCTTGGCATTGGTCAGCGCCACATAGCGCTCGATCACGCCGGCGGCCTCCAGGGCCTTCACGCGTGTGAGGCAGGGCGAGGGCGACAGGTGCACGCGCCGGGCCAACTCCACATTGGTGAGCGAGCCGTCGCGCTGCAGTTGGTCCAGGATGCGCAGATCGATGGTGTCGAGATGCACGAAATGCTGATAAATATTGGTTTCGAAGCATTTTATGCTGACGTGAAGCTTTTCATGTCCCTCTTCAGTGACTCATTTCGCCCGCCCCGGCCTACAGTGCCGATATGAGTGACCCTGGCATCACACGTTTCCTGGCTGACCCGGCAAGCTTGCCGGCCCCCAACCCCGCGGCCCACTTGCAGGCTGCTGCGGACGCCGACCCGCAGGAGACAGCCGAGTGGCGCGAGGCCTTCCAGGCGCTGGTGGCGCAGCACGGGCCTGAACGTGCCCGATTCGTGCTGGACGAACTGGCGCTGCTGGCGCGCGACCCTCGCATCGGCTGGTCGCCGGAACTCGTCACGCCTTACGTCAACACCATCCCCGCCGACCGCCAGCCAGCGTTCCCGGGTGACCTGGCCATCGAGGAGAAACTCGCCTCGCTCATGCGCTGGAACGCGCTGGCCATGGTGGTGCGCGCCAATGCGGCTTACGGCGACCTGGGCGGCCACATCGCCAGCTACGCCAGCGCGGCCGATCTCTTCGAAGTGGGCTTCAATCACTTCTTCCGTGCCGGGAGCGGAGGCGGTAGCGGCGGCCATGGCGGCGACCTCGTCTTCTTCCAGCCGCACAGTGCGCCGGGGGTCTACGCGCGGGCTTTCCTGGAGGGGCGGCTGAGCGAGGCCGATCTGACCCACTACCGGCAGGAGATCACAGGGCCGCGCCATGGGGCACGGGGCCTGTCCAGCTACCCCCACCCTTGGCTGATGCCGGACTTCTGGCAGTTCCCCACGGGCTCCATGGGGCTGGGCCCCATCAGCTCGATCTACCACGCGCGCTTCATGCGCTACCTCACGCACCGCGGGCTGCTGGACTGCAGCGGGCGCAAGGTCTGGGGCGTGTTCGGCGATGGCGAGATGGACGAGCCCGAGAGCATGAGCGCCCTGACCCTGGCCTCGCGCGAACGCCTGGACCAACTCGTGTGGGTGGTCAACTGCAACCTGCAGCGCCTGGACGGGCCGGTGCGCGGCAACGGACGTGTGGTGGACGAGTTGGAGAAGCTCTTCCGCGGCGCGGGCTGGAACGTGATCAAGCTGCTGTGGGGCAGTGACTGGGACGGCCTGTTCGCACGCGACACCACAGGCGCCTTGGTGCGCGCCTTCGCCGATACGGTGGATGGGCAGATGCAGACCTTTGCTGCCAAGGACGGACGATTCAACCGCGACCACTTCTTCGGCCAGAACCCAGAGCTGACCGCGTTGGCTCAGGGCCTGACCGACGAACAGATCGACCGCCTGAAGCGCGGCGGGCACGACCTGGTGAAGATCCACGCCGCCTACGCGGCCGCCGCGCGCCACGCCGGCACGCCCACCGTCATCCTGGCGCACACCAAGAAGGGCTACGGCATGGGGGCGGCCGGCCAGGGCCGCATGACCACGCACAGCCAGAAGAAGTTCGACGAGGACGACCTGATTGGCTTTCGCAACCGGTTCAATCTGCCGCTCAGCGATGAGCAGGCTCGCGACCTCGCCTTCCTCAAGCCGGCCGAGGACAGCCCCGAGATGCGCTACCTGCACGCGCGACGCCAGGCCCTGGGCGGGCCGCTGCCGGCGCGTCACCCCGGACCGCCCACGGGTTCGGACCTTTGCGTGCCTGAACTGAACGACTACGCCAGCTTTGCCTTGCAGCCTGGTGGCAAGGAGATGTCCACCACCATGGCCTTCGTGCGCATGCTGGGGACCTTGCTGAAGCAGCCGGGCATCGGGCCGCGCATCGTGCCCATCGTGGCCGACGAAGCGCGTACCTTCGGCATGGCCAACCTCTTCAAGCAGGTGGGCATCTATTCCAGCGTGGGCCAGCGCTACGAGCCGGAGGACATCGGCTCGGTGCTGTCGTACCGCGAGGCGCTGGACGGGCAGATCCTGGAAGAAGGCATCAGCGAGGCCGGAGCGATCGCCAGCTGGACGGCGGCGGCCACCAGCTACAGCGTGCACGGCCTGCCCATGTTGCCGTTTTACATCTACTACTCGATGTTCGGCTTCCAGCGCGTGGGCGACGCCA
>CAYSOD010000102.1:0-9857 GCA_964432385.1 uncultured Rubrivivax sp. | reverse complement strand
ACGACGACCAGAATCACAATCTGGGACTCTACCAACTGAGCTACAGCCACCGCAGTTGAGGCGCTAAGTATAGCGCCGGCCCTATTGCGAGGCGGCCTTCGCCGCTGCATCAGCCTTGCGGGCTGAAGGTTCCACCTCAGCCTTGAAACGACGCTTGAGCGCTCCCAGGTAGGCCTCAGCTTCGGCGGCGCCCCAAGCCTGGGCGAGTTGCGGCACCAACATCGCGTCAGCTGCAGCGGCCTGCTCGCGTGGCAGGACTTTGAGCACGCGGGCCACGACGTACCCGCCCGCACCCAGATCCACGCCGATGGGCGCGGGCAACTTGTCCTGCGGTGCCAGCAGGACGGCATCGATCAGCGGCTTGGGAACGCCCTGGGCCTGCCCGCGAGAAAGCACTGCTGTCTGCGGCAATGCGGTGCCCGGGTTCTGTTTGAGGGCCTCCAACCGAGCCTGCCCCTCTTTTCGGGCCAGGGCGGCCGCCTGATCCTCGACCACGGCGGCGCGCACGGCGTCCTTCACATCCTCAAAGGGGGGCAAACGAGCGGGCGTGTGGACCAGCACCCGCGCCGACACCAGCTGGCTCCCGCCGAGATCCACGGCTTCCGTGTTGCGCTTGTTCTTGATTGCATCCGCGTTGAACACGGCATCCAGGAGTTTGGGAGAGGTCAGTGGCCCGGTGGCCTGCGGGTTCGGCTGGCGGCGTACCGTGGCGGTGCGTCGCTCAAGTTTGAGCTTGTCGATCACGGGTTGCAGGCTGTCGGCTTGCTCGTAGACCGTGTTGGTGAATTGCTCGGCGGCTTCGGCGAACTTGCGTTGGGCCGTCTGCTTGCGGATCTCCGCCTCGATTTCGGTCTTGACCGCCTCGAAAGGCTGCTTTTCGCCGCCACGAGAGGCCGTCATCTGGATGATGTGATACCCGAAATCGGTCTCGATGACGTTGCTGATCTCACCAGCCTTCATGGCAAACACCGCGTCTTCGAAAGGCTTGACCATGGCGCCGCGGCCAAAGAAGTCGAGATCACCGCCCTGGGCCGCTGACCCTGGGTCTTGGGAGTTCTTGCGAGCCAGTTCCGCAAACTTGGCTGGCGCACGGCGAACCTCGGCCAGCAAGGATTCAGCCTGCTGGCGAGCCTTCTGGCGGTCTGCCGAGGACATGCTCTTGTCCGCCTTGATCAGGATGTGGCTGGCACGGCGCTCCTCGGCCTTGGTGTAGCGGCTCTGGTTTTCGTCATAGTACTTGCGCAGGTCGTCTTGGGGCACGCTGATCGTCTTGCTGACCGACGGCAGATCCAGCACCACGTATTCGATCTGCGCCTCCTCGGGCAGCCGGAACCGGGTTTCTTGTGCCTTGAAGAAGGCGTCCAGATCGGCCGCGGTGGGCTGCACCTTGTCCTGATATGTCTTGGGATCAAAGCGAACCCAGTCGATCTCCCGGCGCTGCAGCAGGGCATCCAGCGCCAGCGTGGCCGAGGCCTTGGGCACGCCCGCTGCAGCCGTGACACCACCCAGCACCTGACGCACCCCCAACTCCAGACGCAACTGCTGGGCAAAGCCTTCGGAAGACAGTCCCTGGGCCGTGAGGATGTCTCGGTTCACACTGCCATCCGGGTTACGAAGGCCAGCGTATTGGGGATCGGCGCGGAACTGCCGCGCCAAGCGCTCGTCGGTGGGCAACAGGTGGTCTTGGCTGGCGGCCGCCATCAGGACCCGATCCCGAACAAGGCTGTCCAGCGTCTGCTGCTTGAGCTCGGGAGAATCCAGCAGCTTCGCATCGATGCCGGGCATTTGCTGGCGCATGCGCTCGATGTAGCGCTGGTGCGCCTGATCCCATTCGCCCTTGGTGATGGGCCGGCCATCGACCTTGGCCACAGGCCTGGCGCCCTCTTCGCTGAAGCGCGAATAGCCCTGCACTCCGAAGAACACGAAGGAAGGGAAGATCAGCAGCACCAGGACGAACTGGAGCACCTTCTGATGGGACCGAACAAATTCAAACATAGGCCGTTAATCGACGAAAGCGAATTGCGCTTCGCCCCGTGAACAGGTTGTGGTGGGTGCTGACGGTATCCCGAATGCGGTCTTTGAACCTCGACAGGGACGGTGCCAACCGCCTCTTCAGAAGGCCTTCACCACGTCCACCAGAAGGGGCGAAGTTTTCCTCGAGATGATGCAGATGCGGAAGCAGTTTCGGGCTCCGCCCCGCAGGCTTGTCACCGCCTGACAAACGGCCCGGATGGTACCCGACAACTTGTTGCCATCCCTCAGGAAGGTCGACCTGCGTCGCCCAACCGAGCCTGCCGCCACAGCGGCAGGAGGCAGCGTTCAATCGCCCTGCTTGATGTGGGTGGCCACCCAGGCAGCCACACAGATCAGCAAGATGGCCCCGCTCTCGTACAGCAGGATCGACGGGTCCGTGTCCTTGCCTTGCAGGATGATCAAGCGCGACAGCGCCGTGACCGCAATGAACAGCGGGATCGCAATCGGGATGCGCCGGCTGCTGTAGAACGCCGACAGCATGCCCAGCACCTCCGCGTAGATGAACATCAGGAGCAGGTCCTTCAATTGGACCTTGCGGTTTTCCACCAGCAGCATCACCTCCTGCCACATCGCCACCACGGTGAAGGCAGCGATGAGCACCAGAAAGAGCTTTTCGGTGAACTCGATGGCGCGCTTGATCTGCATGGCTGTCCTTTCGCTCGGGCGGATGGCGATTCGCGGACGGCACCCCGTAGCCACGACCCACTGTCCAACCGCACTTTACAGGGGAGCCCATCGACCCCGGAATGCGACCGTACTTTGGACAAGACGCCCCACCTGTTGGCGGCCTGGACGCGGCGAGCACTCCGGCAGTCTCAACGCAACGTCAGACGATCAAATCCCGCGGACCTCAGGGTGGCGCGCAGATCTCGGCGCTGAACAAGCGAAGATCGCCGAATCCGGAAGACGCCTCGCGGCCACCTCGGTTGCTCTCGGGGGCTACAGTGCCTGGACTCTCCAGGCTGGTGTGTTGGTGGGTGCTGACGGGATCGAACCGCCGACCTACGCCTTGTAAGGGCGCCGCTCTGCCAGCTGAGCTAAGCACCCGGTATGTCACCGGGACGGGCGTGCAACACGCCCGAAGGGGTGGTCAATTCAAGTGATCTTTCAAAGCCTTGCCGGGGCGAAACTTGGGCACCTTGGCTGCCTTGATCTTGATGGCTGTGCCGGTGCGCGGGTTGCGGCCGGTCCGGGAGGCGCGCTTGCTGACCGCGAAGGTTCCAAAGCCGACGATGGACACGCTGCCGTTCTTCTTCAAGGTGGCCTTGACGCCGCCAATCAGCGCTTCCAGCGCGCGCCCCGCCGCTGCTTTGGAGATGTCGGCCTGGGTGGCGATGTGTTCGATCAATTCGGTCTTGTTCAAGTCGTTCCCCCAACGGTTGCCCGCAAGACGCGCAACCCTTTGAATTCCTGTTCGGCCCAACCCGACTGCCTTGCCTGCCAGTGCCTGTCTGCCACCAGAGGCCCCACTGTGAGCCGGGTTGCCCAGGGCGCGGATTCTAAGAGCAGTGTTCACGCGCTGAGCAAGGTGCGCAGCCGCGCAACACCCCCAGACATGTCCCCTTGACAAAGCCGCCGCAAAGGTCCAACGCTGGCTGTTCAGCGATGGAGATGGCGCTGCGAAAACCGCATCACACCGCCTCGGAAACCCGCTGCGCGATGGCCTGGCCCACATCGCGGGTGCCTGCGGTTCCGCCCAGGTCGGCCGTGCGCGGCGCGTGGGGGTCTGCGAGGGCCGCCTCGATGGCCGCCAGCACCGCGTCGTGCGCCGCCCGGTAGCCCAGGAAGTCCAGCATCAAGGCGGCCGACCAGATCTGCCCGATGGGATTGGCCACACCTCGGCCTGCGATGTCCGGCGCCGAACCGTGGACGGGCTCGAACAGGCTGGGCCAGGCTCCCGTGGGGTTGAGGTTGGCCGAAGGGGCGATGCCGATGGTGCCTGTGCACGCGGGGCCCAGATCCGACAGGATGTCGCCGAACAGGTTGCTGGCCACCACGACGTCAAAGTGCTGGGGACGCTGCACGAAGTGCGCCGTGAGGATGTCGATGTGGAAACGGTCTACCGACACCTCGGGGTACTGGTGTGACATGGCCTCCACACGCTCGTCCCAGTAGGGCATGGTGATGGCAATGCCATTGCTCTTGGTGGCCGAGGTGAGCTTCTTGCGAGGCCGCTTCATGGCCGCGTCGAAGGCGAACTTCAGCACGCGGTCCACCCCATGGCGGGACATGATGGTCTGCTGCATCACGATCTCCCGGTCGGTGCCTTCGTACATGCGGCCGCCCACCGCCGAGTACTCGCCCTCGGTGTTCTCGCGCACGATCAGCATGTCGATCGCTCCCGGCGCCAGGGGTTGGCCCTGACGGTCCACCAGCGGCGAGCGGATGCCCGGCATCAGGCGGGCGGGCCGCAGGTTGATGTACTGATCAAACTCACGGCGGAACTTCAGCAAGGACCCCCACAGGGACACGTGGTCCGGCACGGTGGCCGGCCAGCCCACCGCGCCAAAGAAGATGGCCTGATGGCCACCGATCCGGTCCTTCCAGTCGTCGGGCATCATCTGGCCGTGCTTGGCGTAGTACGCGCAGTTGGCGAAGTCGAACTCATCGACCTGCAGGGAAATGCCAAAACGCCGGCAGGCAGCGTCCAGGACGCGCAGGCCTTCGGGCATGACTTCGGCGCCGATGCCGTCGCCAGGGATCACGGCAATGCGATGGGGTGTGCTCATTCAATGACTCCAGGGCAAGAGGACAGGTACAAGCTGAAGCGGACAGCTTCCGTTGCGGTGAAGATTCGCTGTTGACTGGGGAGATCAGGATGAATCCCGCACCACCATCCAGACCCCCACCGCCGTCAAGGCCATCCCGGCCAGAATCCCGGGCGTCAAGGCCTCCGAAAACAGGATCCAGGCCAACAAAGCGGTGCACGGTGGCACGAGGTACATCAGGCTGGTGACCTGCGTGGCCGCACCACGCTGGATCAGCAGCACCAGCAGCGAACTGCCGCCCAAGGTCAGCACCAGCACCGACCAGGCCAGGGCTGCCGAAGACTGCAGGTTCCACTGGAACCGTTCATGCTCCAACCATGCAAACGGCAGGCTCACCACCAGGGCCGCCAGGAGCTGAACGGTGTTGGCGGTACGAACGTCGCTGGAGCGAACGAAGCGCTTTTGCCACAAGGTACCGGTCGTGATGCTCAGCAAGGCCAGCACCGCCAGGCCCAGCGTGGGCGCACTGGCTTCTCCCAGATCGAGCTTTCTCCACACCACCAGCACCAGACCAGCCAGGCCCAGCGCCAGACCCGTCCACTGCCGTGGCGACGCACGCTGCGCGTGCCCGGTGCCAGACAGCCACAGCGCGGTCAGCAGCGGTTGCAGGCCCACGATGAGCGCGGCCGTTCCCGCCGACATGCCGCCCTTGACCGCGGCCCACACGCCGCCCAGATACCCGCCGTGGAGCAACACGCCCACCATGACCAGGTGAAGCCACTGATCCCGCCCCTGCGGCCAACGGGCACCCGACCAACGGATCCACAAGGCAAAGGCGGCGATGGACAGCGCGAAACGCCAGGCCAGAAAGGTCATGGGGGGCGCATGGGGCATGCCGTAGCGCGCTACCACGAAGCCCGTGCTCCAGATGAGCACGAAAACCCAAGGCATCCACAGTACCCACCACGGGCTGCTGGTCAGGGGCGGCCCTGGGGCCACGCTTTGCGCGCCCGTGGTCACTCAGCGCGCCTTCGCGCGGATCTCGGGCAAGGCCTTGCGCAGGTAATAGATCATCGACCAGATGGTCAGCACGGCCGCCAGGTAGATCAGACCCGTGCCCCAGATGCGCGTATCGATCAGGCCGAACAAAGCCCCGTCGAACAGCAGGAAGGGGATGGCAACCATCTGCACCACCGTCTTGAGCTTGCCCAGCATGTGCACGGCCACGCTTCGTGATGCTCCGATCTGCGCCATCCACTCCCGCAGGGCGGAGATGGCGATCTCCCGGCCGATGATGACCAAGGCCACGAAGGCGTTCACGCGGTCGAGTTGCAGGAGGATCAGCAAGGCCGCACAGACCAGGAACTTGTCAGCCACCGGGTCGAGAAAGGCGCCGAAAGAAGAGGTCTGGTTGAGCTTGCGGGCCAGGTAGCCGTCCAGCCAGTCCGTCAACGCCACCACCACGAAGAGCACCGTGGCGGCCAGGTTGCGGGTGGCCGGCTCGGCCGGCAGGTAGAACAGGCCGACGATCAGCGGGATGGCGACGATACGCGCCCAGGTCAGCAGGGTCGGCAGAGTGAGGAACATGGCTGCATTTTGCATGCGAGGGTCGTGACCTCGCGTCAAGAGGGCAGCTCCATGCGCCTCGGATCCGGCGCTGATCAATGAAGCGCCTTGTAGATGTCTTCGGCCAGCGCCGGCGAGATGCCCTCCACGCTGGACAGCTCCTCCACGCTGGCCTGGGTGACGCCGCGCAGCCCGCCGAAGCGCTGCAGCAGCCGGGCCCGCTTGCGCGGCCCCACGCCGGGGATGTCTTCCAGCCGGCTGCCGCCCGTACGAACGCTGGCGCGCCGCGCCCGCATGCCCGTGATGGCAAAGCGGTGCGCCTCGTCGCGGATCTGGGCCACCAGCATGAGGGCGGCGGAGTCGTGTCCGAGATACACCTTGTCGCGCCCGTCGGCAAAGACGAGCTCCTCCAGCCCCACCTTGCGTTTGTCGCCCTTTTCCACGCCCACGATGAGCGACAGGTCCAGGCCCAGCTCCTCGAACACTTCGCGCGCCATGGACACCTGGCCGCGGCCACCGTCCACCAGCACCAGGTCGGGCAGGCGCGGGCCGCCACGTGGGGTTTCGGGTGGCTCAGAAACGCCGTCCTGCGCCCCCTCCACCGCAGGCCCGTCCTGGCGGCGCTGCGCCACTGCCTCGGCCAGCTTGGCGTAGCGCCTCGACAGCACCTGGCGCATGGCAGCGTAGTCGTCCCCGCCGGTCACCCCCTCGACATTGAAGCGCCGGTACTGGTCTGTGCGCATGGCGTGGCCCTCGTACACCACGCAGGAGGCCTGCGTGGCCTCCCCCGCCGTGTGGCTGACGTCGAAGCACTCCACGCGAAAGCGGTCCAGATCGCTCGCGTCCAAGTCCAGGGCCTCCACCAGGGCCCGCGTGCGCTCACGCTGCGAGCCTTCTTCGGACAACAGGCGTGACAAGGCCAGGCCACAGCCCTGGCGCGCCATCTCCAGCCAGACCTTACGCTGCCCCCGAGGCTGATGCTGCACCTGCACCCGCCGCCCCGCCAGGGCCGACAGCGCCTCGGTCACCGAAGGGTCCACGGGGTCGCTGAGCAGGAGCAGCGCCGGCACGGACTGCCCGGCGTAGTGTTGCAGCAAGAAGGCCTCCAGCACCTGTTGTTCGGGCGAAGCCGGCGCGATGGTCTCGCCCTCATCCAAGGGCTCCACCCGCAGCGCCGTGGCTTCGTCCACATGTTGTGGGAAGTGGGCGCGGTCGCCCAGATGCCGGCCGCCGCGCACCATGGCCAGGTTCACGCAGGCCCGCCCGCCCTGCACTTTGACGGCCAGGATGTCCACCTCCTGGTCGTCCTCCCCGAGGCTGCTGCGGTCCACGGTCTGCTGATGCAGCACCCGCGACAGGGCCGAGATCTGGTTGCGGATCTCCGCAGCCTTCTCAAACTCCAGCACCTCGGCATGGGCCATCATGCGCTGCTGCAGGCCATCCAGCACCTCTTGGGAGCGGCCGAGCAGGAAGGCCTCGGCATCGGCCACGTCACGGGCGTAGGTCTGTGCCTCCACGAGCCCCACGCAGGGGCCCGAGCAGCGGCGGATCTGGTACAGCAGGCAGGGCCGGGTTCGGTTGGCAAACACCGTGTCCTCGCAGGTGCGCAACCGGAAAGCCTTCTGGATGAGCTGTATGGTCTCCTTGACCGCCCAGGCACCTGGGTAGGGCCCGAAGTAGCGGTGCCGGCGGTCCACCGCGCCCCGGTAGTAAGCCACCCGCGGAAAGCGTTGCGGCGCGGATGGCAGGTTTTCAGACAGCGCGCCCGTGCCTGTGCCCGCCAGCCCCGTGATCTTGAGGTACGGGTAGCTCTTGTCGTCCCTGAACAGGATGTTGAACTTGGGGCTGAGCGCCTTGATGAGGTTGTTTTCCAGCAGCAGGGCCTCGGCCTCGGTACGCACCACCGTGGTTTCCAGGCGGGCGATGCGCGCCACCATGGCGCCAATGCGCGTGCCGCCATGGTCCTTCTGGAAGTAGCTCGAGACCCGCTTTTTGAGGTTGCGCGCCTTGCCCACGTACAGCACCCCGCCCTGGGCGTCGAAGTAGCGGTACACGCCCGGCAGGCTGGGCAGCGCGGCCACCTCCTCCAGCAAGCGCTGTCGGGGGTCGACGGGGGGGCTGGAGGGCGAAGTCAAGGTCGGGTCGGAGGCTGGGGATGAACGGGGTCACACAACTCGGCACCGCAGCAGCCTGGCGATGTAACGAGCCACGGCGGATTGTCCACGTCCGTATCATCGCCACGTGACTGCGCCGCTGCTCTGGGACCTGTTCTGCAAGGTCATCGACAACCTCGGGGATGTGGGCGTCTGCTGGCGTCTGGCCAGTGATCTGGCCGGACGAGGCCAGCGTGTGCGGCTGTGGTGCGACGACCCCTCAGCCCTCGCCTGGATGGCGCCGGGTGGCGCGTCAGGCGTGCAGGTGATCTCCTGGCGGGAACCGCTGGCCGACTGCAGCCCGGGCGATGTGGTGATCGAGGCCTTCGCCTGTGACCCACCCGCAAGGTTTGTGCAGGCGATGGCGCGAGCGCCTCAGCCGCCGGTGTGGATCAACCTGGAGTATTTGAGTGCCGAGCCCTGGGTGGAGCGCTGCCATGGCCTGCCCTCACCCCAATCTGCCGGGCCGGGCGCGGGGCTGATGAAGTGGTTCTTCCACCCGGGTTTCACGCAGGCCACGGGCGGGTTGATCCGTGAGCCGGGGCTGCTGCAGGCGCTTTCCGCCTTCGATCGCGGCCCTTGGCTGCGTCACCAAGGAGTGGAACTGCAAGACCGCGAGCGGCTCGTGGTGCTTTTCTGCTACGAACAACCCGCCCTGCCGGAGCTGATCGGCCTGCTGGCTGACCAGCCCACGCTGCTGGCGCTGACCCCAGGCCCTGCGCAGTCTCAGGTGCGTCGGCTGTCGTTGCCCCCTGGCGTGCGCACACACGACCTGCCCTGGTTGAGCCAGCCTGACTTCGACCGCCTGCTTTGGAGCGCGGACCTGAATCTGGTGCGCGGGGAGGACTCGCTGGTGCGGGCCCTGTGGGCGGGGAAACCGTTCCTGTGGCAGCTGTACCCGCAAGACGATGGTGCACATGAGGCGAAATCCGCTGCCTTTCTGGGCCGGCTGCTGGGCAGCGATCTGCAGCGCTCGGATCCCTGGTGCACTGATCTGCAGCGTTTGTGGAACCGTTGGAACCGGATCAGGTCGCCGCGGAACGAAAGTCCTGGCAGCGGAGCGCCCCTGGCCTGGCCGGACCACGCTGCCTGGACCTCTGCGGTGCAGGGCCTGCGCCAGCGTCTGCTGGACCAGGACGATCTGAGCACGCAACTGATGCGCTTCGTGACGACATATGCGCGGCCCAGCCCCACGCTGGTGCAGGCCTCCGGCTAGAATCTGGGGTTTTCCCGGTGGCGTGTGGAAATGCGCCACAAAACGCGCCGCAATGAGGTCCTGCAGCGAGTCTGAGCTGATAACAGCGAAGGCCTGATGAGACCCTGAACGCGCCGCCCAACTCCACGCTCGCGTCCCTCGAGGGCGCTACTCGTCATGAAACTCGCTCAAGAAATCCGC
>CAYSOD010000101.1:0-9915 GCA_964432385.1 uncultured Rubrivivax sp. | reverse complement strand
GGCAAGCGCCCCTTCCACACCATCATCCCGGCCTTCATGACCAAGGACGGCGTACCTTTCATGAGCTTCGGCGTCATGGGCGGCGACATGCAGCCCCAGGGGCATCTGCAGACGGTGGTGCGCATGCTGGATTACCACCAGAACCCGCAGGCCGCCTGCGACGCACCACGTTGGCGCTTCAATGCCGGCATCGTCAATGCCGAGCAAGGCCTGGCCGCGGCCGACGGCCTGCGTGCGTTGGGCCACCGGGTGGAACCCTTTGCCGACAGCTACCAGGACTACGGCTCAGGCCAGTTCATCTGGCGCCTGGGCGACCCCGCCGTGGAAGGCTACGCCGTGGCCAGCGACTCGCGGCGCGACGGCCTGGCAGCCGGGTTCTGATGCCCGACGCCCAGGCCCGACGCGCCACGGGCCTGCTGCTGGCGCTGGCCGGTGCCACCGCTTTTTCAGGCAAGGCCATCATCGTCAAGCTCGCGTACCGCCACGGTGTGGACGCGGTGACGCTCATCATGCTGCGCATGCTGCTGGCGATGCCGCTGTTTCTGGCCTTGGCGTGGTGGGCGGGGCGCGGACGCGAGCCGCTGACAGGGCGCGACTGGCGGGTCGTGTTGGGTCTCGGGTTCTGCGGCTACTACCTGGCGAGCTTTCTGGACTTCGCCGGCTTGCAGTACATCAGCGCCAGCCTGGAGCGGCTGATCCTGTACCTCAACCCCACCCTGGTGATGGCGCTGGGCTGGCTGCTGTTCAAGCGGCGCGTCACGCGCGGCCAGCTGGCGGCCTTTGCCGTGAGCTACCTGGGCATCCTGGTGGTCTTCGGTGCGGAGCTGCACCTGGAAGGACGCGACGTCCTGCTGGGCGCAGCCCTGGTGTTCGGCTCTGCGCTCAGCTACGCCGTCTACCTGGTCTACAGCGGGCAGGAGGTGCAGCGCCTGGGCTCGTTGCGGCTCACGGGCCTGGCAAGCTCCGTGGCCTGTGTGCTGTGCATTGCGCAGTACCTGGTGCTCAAGCCCGTGGGCAGCGCGCTGGGCCTGCCGGCGGCCGTGTGGTGGCTGAGCGTCCTCAACGCCGTGGCCTGCACCTTTGCCCCCGTGCTGATGGTGATGATGGCCATCGAGCGGGTGGGGGCCTCGATCACGTCCCAGGCGGGCATGGTGGGCCCGGTGTTCACCATCGTGCTGGGGGCGCTGCTGCTGGGCGAGCCCTTCACGGTCTGGGTGGCCGGCGGCACCTTGCTGGTCTTGGTGGGCGTGGCCTGGCTCGCACGCCTGCGCTGAGCCTGTCCTGCGGGCGGGCGCCCATGGGGTGGAGTACCACCGGGTGAGGCCGGTGTTCAGCACGGCGGCCGGTGGCTATCATCAAGACGCGGATCGACACGAGGATGGATACGCGGATCCATATGCGGATCAAAACGCGGACCAAAACGCGGATCAAAGCGCGGCGCAGTCCCGCCCAGCGCACGAAGAAGGAGACAGCGTGAACGACATCAAGCGATCTTTTCTGGCCGGCATCGGTCTGCTGGCTCTGGGGGCCTGGTGCTTGCCGGCCGCCATGGCGCAGACCTGGCCTGACCGTACCGTGCGCGTGATCATCCCCTTTCCGCCGGGGGGCACGCTCGACAAGGTGGGCCGCATGCTGGCGCAACGTCTGGGCGAGCAGTTTGGCCAGACCTTCGTGGTGGAGAACCGGCCCGGCGGCAACGGCGTGATCGGCGGCGATGCCGTGGCCAAGGCCGCGCCGGACGGCCACACGCTGCTGTTCAACGCCAGCACCTTCGTGACCGCGCCGCTGACCATGAAGTCGGTGCCTTATCGGGTGCAGAACGACTTCATCCCCATCAGCCTGGTGGCGCAGGCGCCGCTGTCGATGGCCATCAGCAACAAGGTGGGCGCTGCAGATTTGAAGGCGCTGATCGCGGCGGCCAAGGCGCAGCCTGGGCGGCTGAACTTCGCCGTGGGCTCGGTGGGCTCGGCTGGCCACCTGTGCACGGCACGGCTGGAGCAGGCCGCGGGCATCAGCGTGTCCATCGTGCCCTACAAGGGGACGGCCCCGGCCTTTCAAGACCTCATCGGGGGCCAGATCGAGGGCTTCATCGACCCGGTGCTCGGTTCGGTGCAGTTTCACCGCTCCGGGCAGCTGAAGGTGGTGGCCGTCACCTCTGCCAAACGCCTGCCCAACCTGCCTGACGTGCCCACCGCTGCCGAGTCGCTGCCGGGCTTCGAGTGCGCCAGTTGGTACGGCTTGTGGGCGCCGGCCCGCACCTCGCCTGACATCGTCAACCGCCTCAATGCGGCCGTGAACAAGGCGCTGGCCGCAGACCTGGCCGAGAAGCTTGTGGCTGACGGCCTGGTGCCCGGGGGTGGCAGCCCGGCGGACTTTGCGAAGTTCCAGGCCGAGGACATCGCAGCCTCCGCCAAGATCATCGCGGACAAGAAGATCACGCTGGATTGAGGCTGGAGTGCCGCGCGCACACCTGTCGGCTGGGCCTGCGCAGGCCTGGGTCACTGGCAGCAGTTCCGGCATCGGGGCAGCCATTGCGCGCAGGCTGCTGGAAGGGGGCTGGGAGGTCCAGGGGCTGGACCGGGCTGCGCCGGCCATCGTCCATCCGGCCTTCACCTCGCACCCGATCGACCTGAGCGTGGTGGCGCCCACCGACGAGCTCATCGCCAGCTTGCTGGCCCAGGGCCCGCCCGATGCGCTGGTGCACGCCGCGGGCGTGATGCGCACGGCGCCGCTGGGGCGCTTGAGAGTGACGGATGGTGGCCCGATGTGGCGGCTGCACGTCGAGGCCGCCACGCGCCTGGCTGATGCCGTGCTGCCGGCCATGGCGCAGCGCGGCGGCGGCCGCTGCGTGCTCATCGGCAGCCGCGTGTCGCGCGGCCTGGCAGGGCGCAGCCAGTACGCGGCCACCAAGGCTGCGCTTTCTTCGCTGGCGCGCAGCTGGGCTGCCGAGGTGGTGGCACAAGGTGTCACGGTGAACGTGGTCAGCCCGGCTGCGACCGACACGCCCATGCTGGGCGACCGTGGGCGTGCCGACACGGCGCCGCGCCTGCCGCCCCTGGGCCGCCTCATCAAGCCGCAGGAGGTGGCGGCGCTGGTGGCCTTCCTGGTCTCACCCGAGGCCGCGGCCATCACGGGGCAGGACATCGCCGTCTGCGGTGGTGCCTCGTTGCCCCGCTGAACAGAGCGCCCCTCATGACCCGTGGCGCGCGCCCCATTTCTGCCGGCCCCGGCCCTGAGGAACGGCCGATCGACAGCGTCGACCCGACGTTGTCGAACGCGCCGGTCCTGCCAAACCCGCCGTCGGGCCTGATCGGCCTGGTCGGCCTGGGGCTGGTGGGCACGGCGCTCTCCCAGCGTCTGAGCGCCGCCGGCCTGCAACTGCTGGGCTTTGACCGCAGCGACGAGGCCTGTGCCGTATGGCAACAGGCCGGGCTCGGGCAATGGGCTTCTTCGCTGCGAGAAATGGGCCAGCGTTGCGCGGCCGTCGTTTTGGCCGTCTTCGACACCGCTGGCGTGCTGGAGGTGGTGGAAGGCCCGGGCGGGCTGCTCGAAGGGGGTACCCCTCAGGTGCTCATCGACTGTTCCACGGGCGACCCCGAGGCCTTGCAGGCGCTGGCCGGGCGGCTGGCGCGGCGCGGCGTGGACTTCATTGAGGCGCCCTTGTCGGGCTCCAGCCAACAGATTGCGCAGGGGGTTGCCACCCTGCTGCTGGGTGGTGATGAGGCCGCCCTGGCGCGGCACCAGGCGCTGCTGGCGGTGCTGTCGCCCCAGCGTCTGGTGGTCGGTGGCGCCGGCTTCGGCGCCCGGGCCAAGCTCGCCACCAACCTGGTGCTGGGCCTGAACCGCGCGGCCTTTGCCGAGGGCCTGGTGCTGGCCGAAGCCCTGGGCATCGCGCCGCAGGTCTTCCTGGATCTGGTGTTGTCCACGCCAGCCCGCTCCGAGGCGGCCGCCCTCAAGGGCCCACGCATGGTGCAGGGCGACTTCACGCCGCAGTCGCGCATCCGGCAGCACTTGAAGGACCTGGACTTGATGCTGGAGGCTGCAGAGGCTGCGGGGCAGGAGCTGCCGCTGACGCAGGCCCACGCTGCGCTGCTGCGCGGCGCAGTGGCCGCAGGCGATGGCGACCTCGACAACGCCGCCGTGGTGCGACAGATCCGTCGGCAGCGCCGAAGCTGAGGGCCCAGGGCGGTTCACGGTCGCCACCGGGCGGGACATCGCGCGCGGCGTGCAGGACTGTCGCATTCACGCATCACCGCCAGGGTTTCTCGCGCCGCCGCGTCTTGCCGTGCTGGCGCCGCGTGTCCATACTTGAAACACCCGAGGTTTGGACCTCCGGCCAATGGAATAGAGCGTGGGATTGCCGCCCGCAAGGGCTGCACGACTCTGGCGCGACATGGACTCCCCGTCCATGCCTCGAGCCCCTCATGACGAGTCGCTCAAAAGGAGTCCCATCCATGAAGTTCCGACACACCCCTGTCTCCTGCGCAGCCCAAGTGGTATGCGCCGCCTGTCTGGGCGCCTTGGTGGCGCCCGCAGTCTGGGCTCAGACCTCGGCAGGCAGTGGCTCCTCGGCCGAGCCGCAGCAGGTCATCGTGACGGCCACCCGGCGCGACGAGGCCGCGCACCGTGTGCCGATCAACATCAGCTCACTGTCCGAGGACGAACTTCGCGACCAGAACATCACCGACGCCAAGAAGCTGATTGCCGCCAGCGACGCCATCAGCGCGCCGGGCAACAGCGCGCGCTTTGCCGACTCGGTGACGGTGCGCGGCCTGAACGTCTCGCCCGTCAACGCCAACAACCTGGAGCAGTTCATCCGCTCCACCCTGGCCTACTACCTGGACGACACGCTGCTGCCGCACCTGGGCTACCGCATCAAGGACATCGCCCGGGTGGAGACCC
This sequence comes from uncultured Rubrivivax sp., assembly GCA_964432385.1. Classification (GTDB taxonomy): domain Bacteria; phylum Pseudomonadota; class Gammaproteobacteria; order Burkholderiales; family Burkholderiaceae_C; genus Rubrivivax. Next base: position 5,013 of record CAYSOD010000101.1, on the reverse strand, counting down.
TGCTGGGCCCGCAGGGCACGCTGTACGGCGCCGGCAGCCTGGGCGGCACCATTCGCTTTGTCTCCAACCAGCCCAAGTTGGGCAAGACCGAAGCGCGTGTCAACACGTCGCTGTACCAGACGCAAAACGGCGGGTTGTCCAACGACACCGATGCAGTGGTGAACCTGCCCCTGGGCCAGAACCTGGCGCTGCGCGCCTCGCTGGCCCGCCTGGACGAAAAGGGCTTCACCGACCGCCTGTCCAACCCGCCGTGGCGCACAGGCACCTGGGCCTGGTCCACCAAGCCCGAAGCCAGCAAGAACCTCTACGAAGACGACGACTGGCAGAAGGTGGACACAGGCCGCGTGGCCCTGCGCTGGCGCCTGAAGCCTGGCGTGGAGCTGACCTACACGCACGCCGAGCAGAAGCAACTCGCTCACGGCATGAGCGGCGCCAGCGTGACGCCCGTGAACATCGCCAACGCGAGGACCGCCGCCGAGATTGATGCCGCCTGGCGCCTGGGCAAGAGCTGCACGGCCCAGGGCATCCCCTGCACCTACACCGTGGCCACCCAGACGCCGTACGTGGTGAACGACCACACCATCGTCTCGCGCTACCCGGAGTTCGCTGACCGCCGCTTCCGCCTGGACAGCGTGGACCTGGACTGGAACCTCGGTTTCGCCAAGCTGCACTCCAACACCTCGCAGTTCAAGGACAGCCGCGTGGGCCAGGCCGACTACGCGCGCCAGGGCAACCTGTTCTACAACTGGTTTACGGCGGGCAATATCCAGAAGTCGAACAACTCGCTGTACATGACCTTCGACAACACCTACACCGGCACCTCTCACGAGACCCGGCTGGTGTCCACTGGCACTGGCCCGCTGAGCTGGGTAGCGGGCGTGTTCTTCCTGGACCAGAAGCGCAACTACAAGTTCGACGAGATGTTCCCGGGGCTGGACACCCTGCCCTCGCAGGGCGACTTCGTCTCGATTGCAGCCCAGGGAGGCCGCGCGGCCCTGGGCGGCGTCACCGATTCGGGTTACGCCGAGAACCTGGGCAGCCGCTACAAGGAGACGGCGGTCTTCGGCGAAGTCACCTACGCCTTCTCCGACCGGTTGAGGGCCACCGCCGGCACCCGGGTGTTCAGCTACGAAGACACGGGCTCGGCCTTCGTCTTCGACTACGCCGGTGGCCTGGCCGACAACAACTCCTTGGCTACCAGCAAGGGCAGCAGCAAGGCCATCTACAAGCTCAACCTGGTGTACGACCTGAACAAGGACCTGCTGTCCTACCTGACCTTCTCCCAAGGCTTCCGGCGCGGCGGCAACAACGGCTTCAAGGACTTCCCCAAGAAGAACCAGATCGTGGCGCCCGACACCAACGGCTACGGCCCGGACACCACGGACAACCTGGAACTGGGCCTGAAGGGCTTCATGCTGGACAAGCGCCTGCTGGTGCAGGCCAGCCTGTACCGGATCGACTGGAAGAACGTGCAGACCTACTACTCGCAGGGCCTGCCTGACCCCTTTGGCCTGGGCATCGACTTCCCCATCAACGGCACGACCAACGGCCCCAACGCCCGCTCCATGGGCGCGGAGCTGTCGGCCAAGATGCGCCTGAACGAACAGTGGCAGGCCAGCTTCAGCGCAGCCACCACCGAGGCGGAGTGGACCTCGACCCTGAAGCGCTGCACCTACGTGGCCAACAACCGCCCCGAGGACTGCAAGACCTGGAACGCAGGTGGCAAGCTCTACGGCGCCCCCGCGCTGAAGTACAACCTGGGCCTGCAGTACAACCGCATGGTGGGTGACGGCTACGAGCTGAGCTCCAGCATCAACCGGCGCTGGGTGGGCAAGATCGGTAACGACCGCACCGACAATCCGGGCGATGCACCGCCCATGTTCTACCCGGCTTACACGCTGGTCCATGCCAGCGTCGGCCTGGCCAAGGGCGCCTGGAACGCCACGCTGTGGGCACAGAACCTGACCAACGAACGGGCGCTGGTGTCGCTACAGAACGCCTACGACCAGGTGTTGGGCCCGCGGCTGGTCTACGCCACGCCGCGCACGGTGGGTTTGAACCTGTCGTACCGCTTCCAGTGAGACCGGCGGCCCGTCCCAGGACGGGTCGGCGGCGCGTGGGCGCAGGCCTGGCCGGGTTGATCCTGGCCTGCGTGGCCTGTCCCTGGAGCGTCCAGGCGCAGGCAGAAGGACGTGGCGCGTCCGCAGTCCGGGACCTGCCCTCGGTGGCGGCCTGGCCGCTGACCGAAGCCTCGGCCGGCCACTCGGTGCCCGAGATCCGTGGCACCTGGCTCACCACCACCGCCAACGACGCCCTGGCCACACCGCAGCGCACGGCGCAGACCATGCGCCGCCTGCGCGAGATCGGCCTGAACACGGTGTACATCGAGGCCTGGAAGAACGGCTTCACGCAGTTCCCTTCCCAGGTGCTGCAGCGCACCATCGGTCTGGACCGCCGGCCGCCCGGGGCCGAGCAGGACCCGTCGGACACCGAGGCCGCGCGCCGGGCTGGCGCACGGGACCTCTTGCACGAGGCCGTGACCGAAGCGCACCGTCAGGGCCTGGTGGCCATCGCCTGGTTCGAATACGGCTTCATGGCGGCGCACCAGTCCACGCTCAACCCCTTGCGGCGCCTCAAGCGCGAGTGGCTGAGCCTGGACCGTCAGGGCCGGGAGGTGGCGCCCAATGGCTTCGTCTGGCTCAACCCGCTGCATCCGCAGGCCCGGGAGTTCCTGCTGGACCTCCTGCTGGAGGCCGTGGACCGCTACGACCTGGACGGGGTGCAACTCGACGACCGCATCGTCTGGCCCCACGTGACCATGGGATATGACGCCTACACGCGGCAGGTCTACGCACAGGAGCATGGTGGCGCTTCGCCGCCGGACGACCCGCACGACCCGGCCTGGATGCGGTGGCGCGCGGGCAAGGTGGACGAGGCGGCGCGCTGGTTCGTTCAGGAGTTGCGCGCACGCCGGCCTGGCCTGGTGCTGTCACTGAGCCCGGCCATCCACCCTTGGGCCTGGGAGAACTATCTGCTGGACTGGCCGCGCTGGACGGCCTGGACGGCCGCCGACCGGCTGCCCGGGCCGCCCGTACGCACCGCCCCCGCCCGTGCGGTGGACCCGGCCTGGGACGAGTTCATTCCCCAGGCCTACCGGTTCAGCCTCCCGGCCTTCGAGTCCACATGGCAGGCACAGACCGCAGCCGTGCAGACCGCCGGTGCCTACCGGCCAGCCCGCCTGGTGGCCGGCATCCGCCTGGTGGGTGAGGGCGCGGACTCCAGTTGGGCGCAGCTCGAGGGCAGCATCGCTCTGGTGCGACGCCTGGGCCAGGGCGGCCACGTGCTGTGGTTCAGCCGCGGTGTGCTGGACCTCTTTGCCGAAGAGCTGAAGACCCTGTACACCCGCAGCGGGCCGGCCCATTCCCCGCGCTTTCCGCCCGGGTGGCGGCCGGGCGCGGTGGTGCTGCGGCCGGTGGATGGCATGCCCGCCCAGGTGGTCTGGGCCGCTGACCGCGTGCCGCCGGGCCGGTACCGCGTGCTGGCTTTCATCGACGGGGCTTGGCAGGACCAGCCGGGGCTGTGGCAGGCCGCCCCCGGGCCGTTGCGCCTAGCGCTGCCGGACGGCCGCGCCACCGCGGTGGAACTGCTGCCCGACAGACGCGAGGCCCTGCGCCAGGTGCCCGCGTGCAGACAGGAGGACCGATGCTGAAACGGTTGGTGCGCCATCTGCTGGCGCGGGGTGGATGGTTCAGCTTGTGGCTGGCCTTGGGCTTGGGGGCTGCCGCCGCTGGGGTGCATGCGCAGGACCGTGCGCCACCACTGATCCCGGCGGTCTGGAGCCCACGTTTCGAGGGCGTGGAGCTGACGCAGCTGCAGCTCACCGAGCCGCGTCAGCTGTCGCTGGTGGCTGCCCGCGTCGACTTGCGTGCGCCGGGCCTGCGCTGGCTGGCCACGCCACCCGCCGAGCCGGGCGCCGCCCCGCTGGCGCCGCCGGGCCGGCATGTGGGTGAGACCGTGGGGCGCCTGACCAGCAGCTTCCTGCGCGAGCACGGCCTGCAGCTCGCGATCAACGCTGCACCCTTCGGCCCCGTGGTCGAGGAGGAAGGCAGCCTGCTGGACGTGGCCGGCCTGCAGGTGAGCCAGGGCCGCCTGGTGTCCGGGCAGGCCAAACGCTACCCCGCCCTGGCGCTCATGCGCGACGGCAGCGCCCGCATCCTGGAGCCGCCGTTCGACCTGGAGGGTGTGGACAACGCGGTGGGCGGCTTTGACGTGGTGCTGCGCCAGGGCCAGGCCCTGTTCAGCCCGGGCTCCGCAGCCACGGGCGCCCACACCACGGCCCTGCACCCGCGCACGGCCGTGGGCATCACGGGCGACGGCCGTCACCTGCTGTTGCTGGTGGTCGATGGCCGGCAGCCGGGCTTCAGTCTGGGCGTGAGCCTGGCTGAACTGGCCCAGTTGTTGGCCGGGCTGGGGGCCACGGAGGGGATCAACCTGGATGGAGGCGGCACCAGCACCTTGGTGGTGCAGGGCTCCGACGGCCAAGCTCAGGTGCTCAATCGCCCCATCCACCGCGGCCAGCCCGGGCGCGAACGGGTCTCGGCCAGCCACCTCGGATTGTGGGCCTTGCCGTTGGCCTCAGGCACCCCGCCCGCCCAGCGCTGAGAATCGAACCTATCGTCAACCGGCCCCTCGGGGCCTGCGGAGAGAAGCAACATGGATCTGGGGATTGCAGGCAAATGGGCGCTGGTGTGTGCCGCGAGCAAGGGGCTGGGCAAGGGCTGCGCGCAGGCGCTGGTGAGCGAGGGCGTGAACGTCGTCATCACGGCGCGCGGCCTCGAGGCCCTGGAGGCCACGGCCGCTGAATTGCGGGCCTTGAACCCTGCGGTGCAGGTGGTGACAGTGGCGGGTGACATCACCACCCCCGAAGGCCGCGCCGCGGCGCTCACCGCCTGCCCGCAGGTGGACATCCTGGTCAACAACGCGGGTGGCCCGCCGCCGGGAGACTTCCGCGAC
>CAYSOD010000100.1:0-9928 GCA_964432385.1 uncultured Rubrivivax sp. | reverse complement strand
GCCGCCGTCGGCGAGGGCGGGGCGGGCGGCGAGGCCGATGTAGGTCGCCGCCCGCGTAGCCTGATAGAGGTTGTCGCTCTTGGGCGACGGCACGCCGGCGATGACCACGTCGTACTGCTCGCACGCCTCATGAGACCAGGCCGACGCATGGGCGGCGGCGAGCGCAACCCGGTCAAGCGCTGGTGGTGGGACCTGGAAATCGTCGATGGCGTGGCGCGCGTACCCTTGGCCGGCGTGAACGAGCGTGGCCTGTCGCCCGGCCGCGATGAGCGCTTGGCCGCGGCGCAGAAGATCGCCGTGTTCCCCCCTCACCTGCAGCCGCGTGGCGGCACCACGCTGGCCACCGTGGTGCCGCTGGAGCGGTCGGCGGGTTTGAGGGCTGCGCAGGAGGCGCAGACGCTCAAGCCATCGCCTGACCGCCGTTGACGTCCAGCGTCACCCCGGTGATGAAACTCGCGTCTTCCGACGCGAAGAAGGCCACGGAGGCCGCGATGTCCTCCACTTCCGCGTGTCGGCGCAACGGGATCTCTTGCAGCACCCGCTCGCGCTCCTGGGCGCTGCGGCGCTCGTTCCACAGGGCCTGCGTGCGGTCGGTCATCACCACGCCTGGGCAGATGCAGTTGACCGTGATGCCGTGCGGCCCGAACTCCTGGGCGAGTTGTCGGGTCAGCGCGGCCATGGCTCCCTTGGCCGCCGCGTAGTTGGGCCCTGCGATCAGGCTGCCGAAGCGACCGGCCTTGGAGCCGAAGTTGACGATGCGTCCGAAGCCGCGCTCCACCATCCCGGGCAGCACGGCGCGGCTGGCCCGCACGGCACCCATGAGGTTCAGGTCCATCACGCGCTGCCAGTGGTCTTTGTCTTGGTCCAGAAAGCGGTAGGGGGTGTGCAGGGACCCGCCGGCGTTGTTGACCAGGATGTCGAAGCCCCCGCTGTCGCCGAGAAGCCGCTCCAGCGTGCGCGCCGTGTCGGTGGCATCAGACGAGTCCATGGCGTGGGTGTGCAGTTGCCAGCCCCCCGCTGAGGCCACCACGTCGGCGGCATCCAGCGCTGCCGCATCCCTGTCGGTGATCCAGACCTCGGCGCCCTCGGCGGCCAGCCGTACGGCCGTGGCAAAGCCGATGCCGCGCGCCGCCGCAGTGATCAGGGCCTTGCGGCCCGCCTGACGCCGACACCCGCGGGCGGGGTCGGCTTCCCGCAGGGTTGGCGGAGGCAGGTGGGCGTAGAGATCGGTCATGGATGAACCCATCGTGCAGTCCAGGATGTCGGGCGCATATCCGCCCTGTGATGCGTGTTGCCCAGCCGTGGCCTGTCACTCCGGCTTGATGCCGGCTTCGCGCAGCAGGCGTGCATTGCGCTCGAACTCGGCAGCGACGAAGGCACTGAATGTCACGGCATCCTGGTACATCACGGGGGTGTTGAGGTTCTCCAGTTGCTTGCGGAAAGCCTCTGCCGCGGTGCCGCTGCGGCAGGCCGATTCCAGCGCCGCCAACACAGCCGGCGGCGTGCCCTTGGGTGTCACCAGCCCGCCCCAGACTTCGAAGTGCTGCGGGGGCACGCCCTGCTCACCCACGGTGGGCAGATCGGGGTACTCCTTGAGCCGCTGCGGCGCCAGCACTGCGATACCCCGCATGGTCTGCGAGTGCGCGGCCAGCAGGGTGGGGTGGCCCAGGAACATGGTCACGCCACCGCTGAGCAGGCCCTGCAGCATGTCGGCCTCCCCTTTGTAGGGTATGTGCACCACGTTCACGCCGGCAGCGCTGCTGAGCGAGGCCAGGGCCAGATGAGGCACGGAACCGGTGCCCGTGGAAGCGTAGTTCAGCTTGCCGGGGTTGCGCCTGGCGTCAGCCACCAGGTCGGCCAGATTGCGGTGCGGGCCATCCCGTCGCACCAGGAGCACCTGCGGGTTCGAGTACACGCGGCACACCATGTCGAACGATGCTGGCGTGTAGCTCAGCTTGCGCAGGGCCGGCTGCGTGGTCAAGGGGCCGACGGGCATCATGGCCAGCGTATGGCCGTCCGGCCTGGCGCTGGCCACGTCGGCGGCGCCGATGGCGCCGCCAGCTCCCGCCTTGTTCAACACCACCACCTGCTGGCCCAGGGTCTTGCTCATCTCCTGCGCCAGGGCACGGGCGATCAGGTCGGTGCTGCCCCCTGGGCCGAAGGGCACGACCATGGTCACGGGCCGATCAGGGAAGGCCGAAGCAGGCAGATGGAGCGCGCCCGCGAGCACGCTGGCGATGATCAGGCTGAAGCGTCGGTTCATGAGGGCTACTCCTTGATGGTCCGGTTGGGATGGTGCTGAAGGGGATCGACGTCCAAGTCGCGGGCTTACGCGCCTTGCCGGGCGCCGTGACCGATGCGGTAGTCGTTGCCCGCGCGGTCCTTGCCACGAACCAGCCACAGCGGGCGTTGGGCATAGTTCATGTGTGCAGAGGCGAGCTTGTTGGCGGGAAACTCGGGGTCGCGAACGTAGCGTGTGCTGGCAGGCATGTAGCGGATGGCGTAGTCGCTGCGACGCCTGGTGCTGCGGTTCTCCGCCGAGCCGTGCAGCAGGTAGACGTCGTGGATCGAGATCATCCCGGCATACAGCACGTCGTCACGCGCCAGGGATTCATCGATGTCGGGCACCTGCTGCTTCAGGGCCATGTGGCTGGCAGTGGTGATTTCATGATGCTCGAGCTTGCGCGACTTGTGGGAGCCTGGGATGAAGCGCATGCAACCGTTCTCGGGCGTGGAGTCGTCAAAGGCGATGCGCACTGTCACCGTGGCCAGGGGGTCCAGTGGCCAGTACTGCCCATCCTGGTGCCAGGGCACGGCCAGACCGTGGCCTGCGGGCTTGCAGAACATCTGGCTGCCCCAGAGCACGATGTCCGGCCCGATGAGCTGCTCCACCATGTCCAGGATTTCCGGGTGATGGCAGAGATCGAGAAAGGCCTGGCTGCCGATGAGCTTGGCCGACTGACCCCACGGGTTGTGTGCGCCTGACAGCGCCTCGGGGCGCACATCCGGGTTGCGGGCGATCAGCGTGTCCACCTCCTCCTGCATGCGCTTCAGCATGTCGGCGGGGAGCCGGTAGTCGGGGATCACCAGACCGTCCTCATGGAAGCGCGCCACTTCTTCGTCGCTCAGTCGGGTCTTGCGAGGGGTGTTCATGGTGAGGGCTTCGTAAGCAGAGCGGGTTTGTCGAAAGTGGCGTTCCACACGGGCGGGTCCTGAGCCTGTGTCAGCTCATCCAGGTGCCGCCATTCACGTCCAGGGCATGGCCCGTGACGTAGCGCGCGTCCTGTGAGCACAGATAGCGAACGGCATCGGCCACCTCCTCTGGTGTGCCCAGGCGGCCCAGCGGAATGCGTGCGGCCAACTCTGGCCAGCGCTCGCGCGGGATCATGGCGCCCTCGATAGAGCCCGGCACCACGGCGTTGACGCGCACACCGTCGGGCGCCAGTTCGATGGCCAGCGACTTCACGAGTGACAGCAGCCCCGCCTTGGTGGCTGCGTAGTGCGCCTTGGTGCCGGAGGGTGAGGCGTTGAGTGCGGCGTAACCCGTTCGGCCTGCTCGAGAGGCGATCATGACCACCGCTCCGCGGGCTTGACGCAGGGCTGGAATGGCGGCCTGGGCCACCAGGAAGGCGCCCGTGAGGTTCACGTCGAGCAGGCGCCGCCATTCGTCCACCGGGATCAGTTCGATGGGGCGGGCGGCAGCCGTGATGGCGGCGGAGTGCACCAGCACGGCCAGGCCGCCATCTCCCACGGCCTGCGCCATCAAGGCCTGGCAGGCGGCGGCTTCGGTGATGTCTGTGCGGATGAACCGCACGTGGGGCGGCAGGGCTTGTGGCGGCGCCTGCACGTCGGCGATCACCACCTCATGGTCAACTGCTAGGCGCTGGACGCAAGCCCAGCCGATGTTGCTGGCGCCTCCAGTGACAACGGCAGTGGGGCGCATGGGAGGGGCAGCCTGCGGTGTCATGCTCGCGGCGAGCGTTCAGAGCTCAGTAGTCAGACACCGGCACATGGCTGGCCGCGGGGTCGACGGTCACGTCGATCACCACGGTACTCCCGGCGCGGTTGGCCTCGCGCGCGGCTGCCATGGCATCGCCCAGGGCCTGGGCGTCCTGCACGCGAACGCCCTCGCAGCCCATGCCGCGCGCCATCTGGGCGAAGTCCATGGGCGAGAAGTCCACGGCGATGCGCCGCCCCTTCATGTTGTCGCGCACCATGCCCAGCCCTGCGTTGTTGGCCACCAGTACCGTGATGGGCAGGTTCTCCTGCACGCAGGTGGCCAGCGTGCTCAGCGTCATGGCGGCTCCGCCATCGCCAATCAGACAGATCACATGGCGGTCCGGGTGCACCAGCTTGGTGGCAGCGGCAGCCGGCAGCCCCCAGCCCATGCCGCCAATGCCACCCGGCACCACCAGTTGCCCGGGCGTGCGCACACGCAGGCTGCTGGTGACCCAGATGCGGTTGTTGCCGGCGTCCAGCACCAGCATGTCCTGTGGCGTCAAGCTGCCGTCCAGGGCGCGCACGATGTCGGCATAGTGCAGCGTGCCCTCGGCGGCCTGCACGGGCGGCAGCACACCGAAGCCGAACTCGGCGTTGTGGGCGGCGATGCTGGCCAGCCGTTCCTGCTGACGGGCGTCGCCGAGGTCGTGGCCACTCAAGGCCTGGAGCACGTCGGCCACGTCACCGGTGACCGCCAACTCCACGGGCACCACCCAGCCGGCATGGCGAGGGTCCACGTCCACGTGCGCGATGCGCTGACGCTTCGGGTCGATCATGCCCTCGTCTCGGAAGCGCAGGTAGTCAGGCCCGAGGCTGGCGCCCAGTGCGAGCACCACATCGGCCTTGCCCAGGAGGCGGTTGGCGCTGCGGCAGCCCCAGGTGCCCAGCATGCCGGCGGCCACGGGCGAGGTCTCATCCACCACGCCCTTGCCGTTGTAGCTGGTGGTAACGGCGATGCCGGCCCGGCCTGCCACCTGGGCGAGCAGCAAGCGCGCAGCCTCGGTCTGCGCGCCCTGGCCCGCGATGATCACCGGGCAGCGTGCGCTCGCCAGCATCTCGGCCAGGGCTTGCACGCCCTGGGCGTCCGGGCGGGCGGGCGTGTGCCGCAGATAGCCTTCTGACGGGTAGAGCTTGACGCGCGGGTTGTCCGGCATTTCGCGCCGGATGATGGGTGTCTTCATCACCAATGCAGCCGGGCCCATGCGGGGCAGTTGCGCGTGCTTGAAAGCCAGTTGCAGGCCGTACACCGCCTCGTGCGGCTCGGTGGCGTAGGCGCAGTACTTGGTCATGGTGCCCAGCACGGCGCGTATGTTGGCGGCGCCATAGTCGCCCGTCATGGTCTGGTAAACGCCGTACATGCCAAAACCGTCGTAGCAGGACGTGTCCGTCAGCACCACCATGGGCGAGCCGGCAAAGTGCGCCTCCAAGATGCCGAAGGCCCCCGTGGTGCTGGCAAACGGCCCCTGGCCCATGAAGACGCCGGGCCGGCCGGTGAGCTTGCCGTAGGTCTGCGCCATGACCGAGGCGATCTGCTCGCTGCGCGTGAGCACGACGCGGAAGCGGTCACGGACTTCATGGAACTCGTCCAGCATCCAGGTGATGCCCAGGCCCGGGAGGGTGAAGGCATGGGTGGCGCCGCACTCCAGCAAGGTGTTGACGACGGCGTTCTTGGTGACGGTCAAGACAGGACTCCGAACAAATGATCTTGATGCAAGCGCTTGCATCAATGTGACGACCGGACTCTAGAAGGCTGCCGTTTCGTTGTCAATCCTGGACTTCCTGCTTTTTGGCCGGCGTCAATATTAATCAAGGTAAGTCTGCTCCTGGCCGCATTTGCGGCAGGCCACTGCCGACATGCGAACCGGTCATGAGAATCCGGTCGGTAAAGCGTGCAAGCACTTGCACGAGGCATACTGTGCGCCGGCGATGCGCGCTGCACCACCTCTTCAGCACCGCGTCGGTTTGCACACCTGCAGATGTCCACCCCCCTCCCTTCACCTTCCAGCCACGGGGCCATGCCTGCGGTCGCGCGCGCCGTGTCATTGGCCGACGTGGCGGCCCTGGCTGGCGTATCGGCCGGTACCGTGTCTCGGGTGCTGAGCCGCCCGGACATGATCAGCCCGGCCACCCGACAGAAAGTTCTGGCCGCGGCCGAGCGCCTGGGTTATGTGGCCAATGGCGCGGCGCGGGCGCTGGCCTTGCGCAAGACCCACACGATTGGCGCATTGGTTCCGCGCTTTGGCGGCTCTTCCTTCCCGACCTTGGTGCAGGCCATGGAGAGTGCGCTGGCAGCCCAGGGCTACAACCTGCTGCTCTCGGCGCCCGACCACGCACGTGCGCAGGACCCGGCGGTGCTGCGTGCCTTGCTGGAGCGCGGTGTGGATGCCGTCGCGCTGTTGGGCGCTGAACATCCCCCCGCTGTGTTCAACATGCTGAACCAGCACGGCATCCCCTATGTGCTGCTGTGGGCGGTGTCCAGCCCCCAGGGCCCCTGCATAGGCTTTGACGAGCATGTGGCGGCGGCTTTGCTGGTGGACCACCTGGCCGATCTTGGACACCGCCGTCTCGGTTTCATCGGGGGACGCACCGATGACAACGAACGCGCACGGCGCCGTCTTCAAGGTGTGCTTGGAGCGGTGGCCCGCAGGGGCATGATGCTCAGTCAGGAAGCCTTGCTCGAGACCGAATACGGCTTCGCCTCGGGCTTCGAGGCGATGAAGACCCTGATCACGCGGAACACGGGTGTCACCGCGGTGGCCTGTGGCAACGACTACCTGGCCGCCGGCGCCTTGGCTGCCCTCAGTGCTGAAGGCATGGAAGTCCCTCGTGCCATGTCGGTGGCCAGTTTCAACGACAACGACTTCGCGGCCTACCTCCATCCGCCGCTGACCACCGTCAGGGTTCCCATCCGGGAAATCGGGGAGGAGGCTGCCCGCTACCTGCTCGCGCGTCTGGCGGGTCAGGAGGCCGAGCCGCCGGTCCTGCTCCCTGTGGAGCTCAAGGTCAGGCGCAGCACGGCGACCGTGCCGTCACCCGAGGATGACTGAAGGAGGCTCACCGATGAAATTTCGCGAGATTGCCAGCGGCTTGCAGTTTCCCGAGGGCCCCATTGCCATGGCCGACGGCTCCGTGGTCCTCGTGGAGATTGCCAGAGGCACCTTGACCCGGGTGACGCCAGACGGCCGACTGCAAGTCCTGGCGCAGCTGGGTGGTGGGCCGAACGGCGCGGCCATCGGCCCGGACGGCGCCGTCTACGTCTGCAACAACGGCGGTTTTCGTTTCACGGACCAACCCGGCCAGTGCCTCAGGCCCATCGGACAAGCTGATGACTACGACGGCGGCCGGATCGAACGGGTGAACCTGTCGACCGGGCGCGTGGAGCGCCTGCTGGAGGCTGTCGAGGGCATCCCGCTCAGGGGTCCGAACGACCTGGTGTTCGATCGTGAAGGGGGCTGCTACTTCACGGACCTGGGCAAGGTGCGGGCCCGGGAGATGGACCGCGGGGGCGTGTTCTACCTGGGCCGGGAGGGCCGTGCGCATGTCGTCGCCCACCCGGTCATGACGCCTAACGGCATCGCGCTGTCGCCAGACGGCTCCACGCTGTACTACGCAGAAACAGAAGGCGCCCGCCTGTGGGCCTTTGATGTCTTCTCGCCCGGCCAGGTTCGACGCCTGGAGTTTCCCTCGCCGCAAGGGGCGAGGATGATCACGGCGTCGCCCGGAGGGCACTACCAGCGCTTTGACTCCATGGCGGTCGATGCGCGAGGCAACGTCCTGGTCGCGACCTTGCTGCATGGCGGTATCACGGTCATCCCGCCAGATGGACGGGGCCACCGCCACGTGGCACTCCCGGATCGCTTCACGACCAACCTGTGCTTTGGTGGGCCGGACATGCGGACCCTGTTCGTCACGCTTTCCGGCAGTGGACGGCTCATCGCCATCGAAGACTGGCCGGAACCCGGGCTGGCGCTGAACTTCAACGCCTGAAGCCCGAGCCGGGGTCGTTCCGCGCTCAAGCGGGGTGCCGGGTCTTCCCGCGCCGCCGCCCGGCCTTGGGCAGGTCGCAGTGGGCGGCCAGATGTTCGGCCTGGGCCTGCAGGCGCTGCAGCGTGGCGTCCAGTGCGGCAATCTCCTCGGCTGGCAGCACGCTGAGCAGTTCGCGGTTCAGCCCGGCGATGTCGGGGAACAGCTTCGCATGCAGATGTCGGCCGGTGTCGGTGAGGGTCACCTGGGCGTAGCGCTGGTCACTGGCCTGGACGGTGCGGCGCACCCAGCCCTTGGCCACCAGAGCCGACAGCGCGCGTGAGGTGCGAGCCCGGTCCAGCTGCGCCTGGATGGCGAGGTCCGATGGGTGCATGCTGCCGCCCTCGGCCAACAGGGCCAGCATGCGCCACTCTCGTCGGGTGATGCCGTAGCGGCCTTCGCACAGACGCACGGCCGGCAGGCTCGCAGCGCCTGACAAACGGCTCAGGCGGTACAGCAGCAAGTCCCCCAGAGAGCGCGGCTGCGCCATGCGCGGCAGCACAGACGGCCCGGCTTTCACGCCGGCCGTGTTCGGTGCAGCCTTCCGGCTGACCTCCAGCGCACACGACGAGGGCGCCGTGGCGGCGGTCGAACGTCTTCTTGCGGAGGACACTCGCGTAAACCCTGGGAATGGTTGATTAGATCAATCGATTCTGGACGGCTAGATTGCGCCCCACAACCCCGGTGCAACCCGGGGGCCATGAAGCCTCGTCTCGGAGACCCCCTATGAAGCGCCGTGAATTCACTGCCCTGGCCGCCGCGGCCAGCCTGATGCCCCTGGCCCACGCCCAGGCCGACAAGACCATCAAGGTGTTGGTGGGCTTTCCGCCGGGCGGCTCGATCGATATCGTCTCGCGCGTGCTGGCCGAGAAGATGAAGGACGACCTTAAGGCGAACATCATCATCGAGAACAAGGCGGGCGCGGGTGGCCGCGTGGCGGCCGACTTGCTGAAGGCTGCAACGGCCGACGGCAGCGTGGTGATGATCACCCCCGTGGTGGTGCCGGTGCTGGCGCCGCTGGTGTTCTCCAAGCTGAACTACAACCCGGCCACTGACTTCGCGCCCGTCGGGCATGTGTGCAGCTTCAACTTCGCGCTGTCGGTGCCGGCCAATCTGCCGGTGAAGAACATCAGCGAATTCGTGGCCTGGCTCAAGGCCAACCCGCAGAAAGCCAACTTCGGCTCGCCGGCACCGGGCAGCTTGCCGCACTTCTTCGGTGAAATGCTCTCGCGCGAAGCGAAGGCCGACATGGTGCACGTCCCGTTTGCGGGCGGCGCGGCCATGATGAACGCCATCATGGGCGGCCAGGTCTCGGCCGGCATCGACGTGGTGCTGGAGGCGCTGGAGGCCCACAAGGCCGGCAAGGTGCGCATCCTGGCCACGTCGGGCGACAAGCGCAGCGCCGTGCTGCCTGATGTGCCCACGTTCAAGGAGTCAGGCTACCCCAACATCGTGGCCTCGGGCTGGTTTGCGATGTACGCACCGGCCAAGACGCCTGCTGCCTCGATCGAGGCGATCAACCGTTCGCTGAACAAGGCGCTCACCCACCCGGACGTACTGGACCGCTTTGGCAAGCTGGCGCTGGAAGCTGGTGGTGGCAGCGCAGCCGACCTGACCCGCCTCGAGCAGGCCTCGACTGCGCGCTGGGCGCCCGTGGTGAAGGCGACGGGGTTCAGGGCGGATTGAGGGCCTGGAGTCCGAGAGCAGCGGTTAGACCTCGCGAGCTCGCTGGCTCGGTGCCCTGTGCTCCGTTCATGTCCTCCGTCGTCGGCTAAAGCCGACGCCTCCCCCTTTACTTCACTGCGCACAGGTCACCGCGCCAGCGAGCAGCCACATCGCTGAGTGCTGATTTGCAGGCTCAACGGGTGTGCGTGGTGTCCCTCGCAGCGAAGTAAAGGAGGAGGGT
>CAYSOD010000099.1:5650-10027 GCA_964432385.1 uncultured Rubrivivax sp. | reverse complement strand
GCTTCAGCGCGGCCAAGGCCTATCTCACGCCACACCTTTCCCGCCCCAACCTGCAGGTGCTGACCGGCGCCCAGGTGCTGCGCGTGCGCTTCGAGGGCCGTCGTGCCGTGGGTGTGGACGTGAGGATGGGTGGCACTGAGCGCACGCTCAAGGCCCGGCGCGAGATGATCCTGAGTGCCGGGGCCCTGCAGTCGCCGCAATTGCTGCAGCTCTCCGGCATCGGACCGTCGGTGCTGTTGAACTCGCTAGGCATCCCGGTGGTGGTGGACGCCCCCGATGTGGGGCAGAACCTGCAGGACCACTACCAGGCCCGCGTCATCGTGCGCCTGAAGCGCAAGGTGTCGCTGAACAACCAGGTGCGCAACCCTTTCTCTTTGGCCAAGATGGGGCTGCAATGGCTGCTCGCCGACCGCGGGCCGCTGACGGTGGGTGCCGGCCAGGTGGGGGGCTTTGCGCGCACCGACCAGGCGCGCGACGGCCGCGCCGACGTGCAGTTCAATGTGATGCCGCTGTCGGTGGACAAGCCTGGCGACCCGCTGCACGACTACCCCGGCTTCAGTGCCTCGGTGTGTCAGTGCCGACCGCTGTCGCGCGGCAGCGTGCAGATCTGCTCGGCCGACCCCTTCGAACAGCCCCGCATCGAGCCGCGCTACTTCAGCGAGACACTGGACAGGGAGACCATCGTGTCGGGCCTGCAGTGGCTGCGCGACATTTATGCCCAGCCTGCCTTCCGCGACCTGTGGGATCTGGAAACCATGCCCGGGCCGGGTGTGGCCACGCGCCAGCAACTGTGGGACTTTGCGCGCAGTCGCGGCGGCACGGTGTTCCACCCTGTGGGCACCTGCCGCATGGGCAGCGACGAGCAGGCCGTGCTCGACCCGCAACTGCGCGTGCGCGGTGTGGAGGGATTGCGCGTCATCGACGCCTCAGCCATGCCGACGCTCATCTCGGCCAACACCAACGCGGCCTCGATCATGATCGGAGAGCGGGGAGCCGACTTGGTGCTGGGGACCTGAGCGCCCCAGCCTCGGCAAGGCGTCAGCGGCCTTTTGCGGCGCTGGCGGCCAGGGCCGAGCGGCTGCGCTTGAGCGCAGATTCGGCGCGCTCCATCATCTCCAGGAGTGACTCGCCTGGCGAGTGAGAGACGGTGCCCACCGACACGCTCACCTCCAGCCCCTTGGCAATGCCCTCCCAGGCGTGCGAGGCCATGGTCGAGCGGATCTGCTGGCCGATCATCCTCGCGTAGGCGGCATCAGAGGGCACCAGCACCAGGCAGAACTCCTGGCCCGCAACCCGGGCCAGCAGGTCGCCGTTGCGCACGGCGTTGGTCAGCAGCAGCGCGGCCTGCGCGACGATTTCCTCACCCACAGCGCGACCGTGGTGCTCCACCAGGGAAGGGAACTGATCGATCTGCACCATGACCAGGGCCACTGGACGGTCCAGCGCCAACAGACGTGGCGCGGACTGCTCGAGCCCGCGCAGGTTCAGGGCCCCCGTTGCAGCATCGCGCAACGCCTCGTTACGCCAGAAGCGGGCCTGCTGCCGAAGTTCGGAATGCCGCTCGTCCATGCTGCGCAGCTGCTCGGCGGTTTGGGCTTGGGTGCGGCGGGCGAGCTCCAGGTCCTCGAACAACTTCATGTGACGGCGCACGTTTCGCAGGCGTGTCCGGTAACGGCTTTCAGCCTGGCGAAACCGGCGGTCAGCGATCTTCACGGCCTCCTGGTGGCGGCCCGCCGCCACGGCCAGCTGCATCTGCAGTTCGAAGATGCGGTCCACGGACGCATCGACCAGCCCGCCTGCTGGGGCCTCGACTGCAGCCTGGTCCAGCAGCGCGGACGCACGCTCTGGCTGGCCCAGGTCGATCAATAGGGCGGCGTAGCCCACCAGCATTTCCAGATGACCGCGCGGGTTGGCCAGGCCCAGGGCCAGCCCCTCCTGGAAGGCCTGCTCGGCCTCCTCTCGGCGGCCGAGGAAGGCGAGGGCTGCTGCCCGGTTGGAAAGACCCCAGCTGCGCCAGCGGTCGGGTGCCGGGCCAGGCACCGCTGCCAGAGCGAGGTCGGCGTGGGCCAGTGCCTCCAGAGCCAGTTGGCGCCTTTGTGCCCCCGACAGGCCGGCCCCATGGCAGGCCCGCACGTACTGGGTGTAGGACAGGTTGTTGAGGGCCTTGGTACGCGGCACGGACGCAGCCGGGCCGGCCAGCTCCAGGGCCCGCAAGAAGCAATCGAACGCTGCGCTCCACTCCTCGGTGAAGCCCAGAACCCCGCCCTTCTGCGAGATCGAGCCTGCCAATTGCTCCAGGTCGTTTCTCCGCTGAGCGTCTTGGATCGCGATTTCCAGCCACTCGAGCCCGGTCTCGAAGTCGCCCAGAAGTCCGAACACGAAGCCGATGCTGCCGTAGGCAAACCCCAATTGCTGCCGCCAGCCTGCATCACTGAGCCGGGAAACTGCGGTCACGGCCTCTGAGAGGCCTTCTTCCACGCGGCCTTCCAACCCGGCCTGGTACCACTGGGCCAGCCTTGCGCAATGGGACAGGGCTTCGACTTCTCCCGCATCACCGTCTGCAGCGAGGCGGCGCGCGGTTTCGAGCGCCAGCGCGTACTGACGGCGGCGCATCAGGTCGATGACGGGTGTGATCTTGTCTTCGGATGGTGTGGACATGTTCCTGGAGTGTCGCCTGATCCGTCTTCAAGCGCTGGCAGACTTGGCGGCTACCGGCAAGACTGAAGGGCCCGTTCCACGAGGCCCCCAGTCGAAGCTCTGCTCCTCGATGCGCGCCAGCCCTTTCACGTACTCCTGGGTGAAGCCCGGCCACAGCGCCACGATTCGCCCGTTGTCATCGCGGTACCAGCTGCGACAGTTCGACCACACCGAGCCCGCCAGCCGCGCCTGCAGCGCCTGGTTGTGGGCGGCCTGCACCTCAGGCCGCACGGCGATCCAGCGGTGCCCGCCGTCGCGCACACGCTTGATGCAGGCCACGATGTGCCGCGCCTCGGGCTCGATGTACAGCAGGGTGGAGGTGTGGCCCGTACCCGTGTTGGGCCCGAGCATCAGGAACAGGTTGGGAAACCCCGCTACCGTCACGCCGCGGAAGGCCTGCGCACCGTCGCGCCAGGCTTCGGACAGCCGCTGCCCGCCCAGACCTCTTATGTCCACCGACGACAGCAGCCGCGTGGTGTCAAAGCCCGTGGCGCAAACCAGGGTGTCGATGGGCCGCTCGCGGCCATCCGCCGTGACGATGCTCATGGGGGTGATGCGCTCGATCCCCTCGGTGACGAGCTCCACGTTCGGTTGCGACAGCGCCGGGTAGAAGTCGTTGGAGTAGATGATGCGCTTGCAGCCCAGCGGATAGGGCGGACGCAACCTTTCGCGCAGGGCGGCATCGGGCACCTGGCGTTTCAGGTGCAGCCCCGCCGTCTTGAGCATGCCGCGGCGCGCCACCGTGCCCTCGTCAAAACCGCGCCGGCCCCACTCCAGCAGGTGGTACCAGAAGGCCCTCACAGCCCAGGCGTAGGGTGGAAAGCGCGCCAGCAGCCGGTCCACGGCGAAGTACGGGCGGTCGATGCGCGGCAGCACCCAGTTGGCGGTGCGTTGGAACACGTGCAGTTGGGCAGCCTGCTGCGCCAGCGGAGGGATGAGCTGCGAGGCGGTGGAGCCTGTGCCGATCACAGCCACGCGTTGACCCTGGGCCGTGTAGCTGGCGTCCCAGCGGGCCGAGTGCAGCTTGCGGCCCTGGAAGGTCTCCAGCCCCGGGATGGCCGGCCATCGCACCTGCGAAAGCGGGCCGGTACTGCAGATGAAGAAGCGGGTCTGGATGCGCTGCGTTCCCCCTGGGCCCTGCGTGTCCAGCGTCCACACGCCCTGCGTCTCATCGAAGCGAGCCGCCGTGATGGCCGTGCCCAAACGCAGGTGCGGTCGCAGCCCGTACTTGTCGGCGCAGCCTTCCATGTAGGCCTGGATCTCGGGGGCGGCCGCAAAGCGGCGGCGCCAGCGAGGGTTGGGCTCGAAGCTGAAGCTGTACAAGGGTGCAGGCACGTCCACATGGGCACCGGGGTAGCGGTTGTCCCACCAGGTGCCGCCCAGGCCGTACTGCTTCTCCAGGATGAGGAAGTCGTGCAACCCAGCCCGCTTGAGCTCGATGCCCAGGCACAGACCCGACATGCCAGCTCCCAGGATCACCGCTTCACATTGAAGCGCCGTGAGGTCCCGGGGTGAAGTCTTGGAAGGTCGTGCCGAGAGCCAGGGGGCTGTCGCCTCGCTGCTGGAAGGGTGGGCTGCAGTGGTGATGGTCACGCCTGGATTGTGGCGACCCCACGAGGCCTTTGAGGGAAAACCCTCCTGGGCGACAATGGGGCGATGTTGGCACAACGCACCCTCAAG
>CAYSOD010000099.1:0-5550 GCA_964432385.1 uncultured Rubrivivax sp. | reverse complement strand
AGGGAAAACCCTCCTGGGCGACAATGGGGCGATGTTGGCACAACGCACCCTCAAGTCGCTCACGCGGGCCGTCGGCGTGGGCGTGCACAGCGGCCAGAAGGTGGAACTGACACTGCGGCCCGCCCCGGCAGACCATGGCATCACCTTCCGACGCACCGATCTGCCGCTGCCGGTGGACATCCCCGTCAACGCCTTGGCCGTGTGCGACACGCGCATGGCTTCCACCATCAGCCCTGGCGGAGACCCCGGTGCGCCCAAGGTCCAGACCATCGAGCACCTGATGTCGGCCTGCGCTGGGCTGGGGCTGGACAACCTCATTGTGGACATCACGGCCGAAGAGGTGCCCATCCTCGACGGCTCGGCCGCCAGCTTTGTGTACCTGCTGCAGAGTGCCGGCATCGAGGTGCAACGGGCGCCCAAGCGCTTTCTGCGGGTGAAGAAGCCGGTGGAAATCCGCGAGGGCGATGGCGCTTCGCTGAAGTGGGTGCGGCTGGAGCCCCACCATGGCTACCGGCTGACCTTCGAGATCGACTTCGGTCACCCCGCGCTGGACGCCACTGGGCAGCGCGTGAGCTTCGACATGGGTTCGGGCCGCTACCAGGCCGACATCGCCCGTGCCCGCACCTTCGGCTTCACCCGCGATGTGGAGATGATGCGTGCCCGAGGGCTTGGGTTGGGTGGGAGCATGGACAATGTGATCGTCGTTGACGACTACCGCGTGCTCAACAGCGAAGGCCTGCGCTATGACGACGAGTTCGCCAAGCACAAGATCCTGGACGCCATCGGCGACCTGCATATCGCGGGCAAGCCGCTGCTGGCGCACTATGTGGCCTATCGCAGCGGCCACGCGTTGAACAACCGCCTCTTGCGCGCATTGCTGGCCGACGAAACGGCCTACGACATCGTCACCTTCGAGGACGATACCCGGGCCCCAGCGGGTCTGTCGGCGCTGGCCCCGGCTTGGTGACGGCCTGGAGCATGCGCTCAGCCACCATGCAGGTCTGAAGCGCCCGTGGCTGCACTGCCATGCTGATCTTCCGCCTGGTGTTTGGCCTGCTGCTGCTGGCCGGCGTGCTGTGCTTCGGCATGTACATCACCACGGGCCACCCCACCTGGAAGCGCAACGGCATCGTCATCGTTAAATGGACCGTGCTCGCCGCCATGGGCTTCTTCGCCGTACTGATCCTCGAGCGGCTGGCGGTCCTGTTGTAGGCCACCAGGCTGTCCCGCTGCAGTCGATTCCCGGCCATCCTGTCCAGCTGGCACTGCTCAAGTGACGCAACCAGCATCCACGGCCACCTGCGGCGCCACCGCTACGGGGTCGGGCACCCGAAAGCCGTAGCGCACCGCCGTCAGCTCGGCCAGGATGCTGACGGCGATTTCGGGTGGGGTGCGGGCTCCGTTCTTCAGGCCGACGGGCCCGTGCAGCCGGGCGAGAGAGGCATCGCTCATGCCGAAGTGCTCCATCAGCCGTGCCTTGCGCTTGGCCTGGTTGACTCGTGAGCCGATGGCGCCCACGTAGAAGGCGGGGCTGGTCAGCGCTTCCATCAGCGCCAGATCGTCCAGTTTGGGATCGTGGGTGAGCGCGATCACTGCGGTGTGCCCGTCGGGCTGCAACTCCCGCACCACATCATCTGGCATACCCGGTACCAATTTCGCCTGCTCGGCCTCAAAGCCGGTGGTGTACTCCTCGCGTGGGTCGCACACCAGCACCTCGTAGCCGAGGGCCGCGGCCATGGGCGAGAGGTACTGCGTGAGCTGCCCGGCACCGATGATCAGCATGCGCCAGCTCGGCCCATGGTGGGTGACCAGATGGGTGTCGCTCAGCTCGAGCTCGTCGGTGGCGCCAGCAGGCTGCAGCTCCACCTCGCCCGTGGCCAGGGTCAGGCGGCGGCGCACGCGTAGCCCGGCTTGCAACTGTTGCAGCAATTCGTCCAGACGGGTGTGCCCCTGCACAGGCTCCAGCACCAGCTCGATCAGGCCGCCGCAGGGCAAGCCGAAGCGGTGTGCAGCTTCGGCATCGATGCCGTAACGCACCACCTGCGGCACGCCTGTAGCCAGCGCGCCGGCCTTGGCTTTGGCGATCAGGTCGTCCTCGATGCAGCCCCCCGAGACACTGCCGGCCACCAGACCGTCATCCCGGATGGCCACGCTGGAACCCGGCGGCCTCGGGGCCGAGCCCCAGGTGCGGGTGATGGTGCCCAGCGCCACGGCGTGGCCCGCTGCGCGCCACTGGCTCACTTGGCGAAGAATTTGCAGGTCGATGTTGTCCATGGGTACAGCTTATCGCTGCTGGGCCGGGCTTGCGTGCCTGTGGTCAGCCCGAGGCCTGAGACATACTGAGCCCATGTCTGTGGAGTCATCTACTAACGCCCCGTCGGTCTCGAGTGCAGCCCATGACGTGGCCGCGAGGGAAGCCGCTCAGGCGGCCGCCGAGGTGGTCACCCCTGAGTCACCGGTGGAGCAGACGCGCCTGCTGCTGCTTGGCCAGGACTACGTGGCCGACACCCGGCTGGCCACCGTGGTGCATCTGGCCTTGCAGCTGAAGCGCCCGCTGTTTCTGGAGGGTGAGCCGGGCACCGGCAAGACCGAGATCGCCCGCACCCTGGCCGCGGCGCTGGGCCGGCCCCTGATCCGTTTGCAATGCTACGAGGGCCTGGATCTCGCCGGCGCGGCTTACGAGTGGAACTACGCGCGGCAGATGATGGAGATTCGCCTGGCCGGGACGCTCTCGAGCGGTACAGCGGGTGATGCCGATACGGCCGACGCACCGGCCTCGCGTGATGAGCTGGCCGCTCGGTTGTTCGGCGAGCGCTTTCTCATCAAGCGCGCCCTGCTGCAAGCCATCGACCCGGCCCAGCCCATCCCCCCGGTGCTGCTGATCGACGAGCTTGACCGCGCGGACGAGCCCTTCGAAGCCTTCTTGCTCGAGGTGCTGTCGGACTGGCAGATCACCATCCCGGAGTTCGGCACCGTACGGGCCACGCAGCCGCCCATCGTGGTGCTGACCAGCAACCGCACGCGCGAGATTCACGATGCGGTCAAACGCCGCTGCCTGTACCACTGGGTAGGGTTCCCGGACGCACGGCGCGAGGCCGAGATCCTGGCGCGGCGTCTGCCTGAGGCGCCCCCTGCCCTCGCGCGGCAGGTGGTGGTCTTTGTGCAGGAGTTGCGCCGCCTGGAGCTCTACAAACTGCCGGGCGTGGCCGAGACCCTGGAGTGGGCGCGGGCGCTGATGGTGCTGGGCGCGCGGGAGGTGGACGTGCCGCTGGTGCAGCACACCCTGGGCCTGCTGCTGAAGTACCAGGACGACATCGCCCGCGTGGACGGCGACGAGATTGAGCGCCTGCTGAAGCGGGCCTTGCAGTCGGGCCAGGCGCAGGCCCAGGCTTCCGCAGAACCCGAGCCGCGGTAGTGGCCTGCGCCGTGCACAGCAGCTTCCTCTGCTGACGTCACGCGGCCACTCACGCGCCGACTCAGTGAACGCCTTTGCGATGGATGTCAGCCCGTTCGTCTCTCCACAGCCCAAGCCCCTGGAGCCCGTGCACCTGGCCGCCCAGGTGATGCACTTCGCCCGCGTGCTGCGTCATGCCGGCCTGCCGCTGGGCACCGACCGCATTGCGCTGGCGCAGCTGGCGCTGCGGGTGGCGGGCTGGCATTCACGCGCCGAGTTCCATGCCGTGCTGTGTGCTTGCCTGCTGGACCGTCATGAGCATCAGGTCGTTTTCGACCAGGCATTCGAACTCTTCTGGCAGCACACGGGTCTGCTGGAGCGTGTGCTGCAGTGTTTGGCAGCAGACCCGGCTGCCGAGCAGCCGCCTCTACAGACCGCGGCCGCAGAGCACTTAGCTCCGTCCTTTGCCCGCACCCGCAGGCCCTCCGACGAAGACAACGATGCGCCCACGGCGCAGGAGAGGCTGCTCGCAGCCAGTGCGTCCGAAAAGTTGCGCAAAGCCGACTTCGAGTCCATGAGCAGCGAGGAGTTCCGTGACGCCTTGCGCTTGTTGCCTCAGCTGCGGCGGGCTTTCCCGCCCCTACCCACGCGACGGCGGGCGCCGTCGTCACGGTATGGGCGTGTCGACCTGCGCGCCACCTTGCGGGTGGCCGGCCGCCAGGGCGGCGAGTGGGACTCCCTGCGCTTCACCAGGCCGCGCGAGGTGGTGCCGCCCTTGGTGGTGCTGGCCGACATCTCGGGCTCCATGTCACGTTACTCGCGCATGCTGCTGCACTTCGCCCACCTGCTGGGCCTGCGCCCAGGGCGCCACTCGCCCCGGGTGGAGACCTTTGTCTTCGGCACGCGACTGACCCGCATCACACCCTGGCTGCGCCAGCGCGACCCGGACGTGGCAGTGGCGCGGGTGACCGCTGGCGTGCAGGACTGGTCGGGTGGTACGCGCATCACCGAAAGCCTGCGCGACTTCAACCAGCGCTGGGCGCGCCGGGTGCTGGGCAGCCGGGCCACGGTGCTGTTGGTGACGGACGGTCTCGAGCAGGGCCCCACCGAGGCCCTGGCCTTCGAGATGGACCGCCTGCACAAGAGCTGTCACCGACTGCTGTGGTTGAACCCGCTGCTGCGCTTTGCGCGCTTCGAGCCCCGCGCGGCCGGCATCCGCGCCATGCTGCCGCATGTGGACGGCTTCTTGCCTGCGCACAACCTGGACAGCCTGGAGCGTCTGCTGGAGGTGTTCGCAAGACAGGCCGTGCGGCCAGGTTGATCTCAGCTCAAGGACTCGCCGGCGGCGGGTTGGCCGGAGTGCCGCACACCGGGCAGCCGGGCTGTCGGGCGAGCTGAATCTCGTCCCAGTGCATGCTGCGGCCGTCCAGCATCAGCAGGCGTCCGGCGAGTGACCGGCCCACGCCTGTGAGGAGCTTCAGCGCCTCGGCAGCCTGGATCGTGCCGATGATGCCCACCAGCGGCGCGAACACCCCCATGGTGGCGCAGGCCACCTCCTCGAACACCTGGCCGGGTGGAAACAGGCAGGCATAGCAGGGAAGCTCCGCGCTGGCGTCAGCTTTCCCTTCGCCACTGCTCGCATCAGCGCTGTTGCCATGGGCGTGGCGCGAACCGGCTGCGAGGTGGATGTGGCCGCGGGTGTCGTACACCGAGATCTGGCCGTCAAAGCCGATGGCTGCGCCCGACACCAACGGCTTGCGGTGCTGCACGCAGGCGGCGTTGACTGCATGGCGGGTGGTGAAGTTGTCTGTGCAGTCCAGCACCACGTCAGCCTGCGGCACCAGGGTGTCCAGCAGGGCGGCATCGGCGCGCTGTGTCAGGGCGGTCACTCGCACATCGGGGTTGATCGTGGCAATGCGCGCCTTGGCGGACTCGGCCTTGGGCCGCCCCACACTGGCGAGGTCATGGGCGATCTGCCGCTGCAGGTTGGTCACGTCTACCGTGTCGTGGTCCACGATGGTGAGGTGGCCCACGCCCGCACTGCCCAGGTACAGGGCCACGGGCGAGCCCAGGCCGCCCGCGCCGATGACCAGTGCGCGGCTGGCCAGCAGGCGCTCCTGGCCTTCAATGCCGATGTCCTGAAGCAAGATGTGCCG